>JBCBWQ010000060.1:0-12476 GCA_039817025.1 Pseudomonadota bacterium
GGTGAGCCCATCGATCCGGCGGCCTATCGCGCCCCGGTCGGGTATATCGAGGAGTAAATCAGATGACGAAGACGACAGACCTTAAGTCCGCCGTGCGTCTTGTGGGCTTGTCCGCAGTTACGCTCCTTAGTGCTTGCTCAACCGTTGCCAATGAGAGCCCGGTACCTTGGGATACGTCCGCACTCGACGCAAATCCGGTAACCGTAGCTCTGGAGACTCAATCGCTTGAAGTCCCGCTGCCTGCTACTGATGCGGAATTGCGCGTGGGCAGTGTCCGCGAAATTCAAGCCTTCGTGGCTGATTACAAGTCACACGGCCAAGGCCCGCTTTTCGTCGCTGTTCCTGGCGGCGGTGTGAATGCTCAGCTTGCTGTCAAATCAGCGGGCGACATTCGGGAAATGGCCTGGGTCGCCGGAGTCGACTACCTTGATATCGACATGCGCGGGTACGATGCAACTGGCGATGCGGCGGCGCCGATCCTCATGCGCTTCAACAGCTATGTTGCGGTCAAACCAGATTGCCCGCTGTTGAGTGAAGTCGACCTCGCAGAGATCGATAGCAATGCTGAACTGACCACATTTGGCTGTGCACTGAATTCAAACTTTGCTGCGATGATCTATGAGCCTGCAGACCTTGCAGGAAATCGCGACCTTGATCCGCCAAACAACGCCCGTCTTAGCAGCAAGTATCGCAGCTATGTCGAGGGTGCATCGACAACATCTGTCCGTACGGCTGAAGCCGGCCTGGGCGGAAACTAAGCTCTGGAGATCGTCTCATGGGACAAAAGAATGCCATCTTCGATGCCTTCGATGCAGAGTTTGATGATGAACTTGCAGCACTCGACGGCACTGGCGACCAGGGGTTGTTTCCGCAGCCGCCAGCGCAGGATACTCCACCCTCGGTAGACGTCGATGCGCCACAAAAGGACGCATCGCCAGAAGATGTGATATTCGGACTCGATAATGATGAGTTTCAGGAACGCATCATCCCAGCGATTACGATCCAGGCATTCTGTGAGACCGACGAGACTCGGCTGCTCATTGAACGGGCTGGTGATGATCGGCGCCTCTCGCGCACGAGCTTGACCGTTCAGGAAGGCGGATTGGCCGCCGCCACACAGTACTTGCGCGAAAATCCGACGCCCAATCTCCTCCTACTTGAATCGCGTGCGCCCGCTGCTCAGCTGATTGCTGAAATCGATTCGCTTGCGGAGCATTGCGACGAAGGCGTCGAAGTCATGGTCATTGGGGCCATGAATGACATTCAGCTCTATCGGCAGCTCGTGGCGCGCGGCGTGAGCGAGTACCTGGTGCCACCGCTCCAGCCTTTGCAGTTGATCAAGTCCATCGGCGAACTCTTCGCCGACCCAGATCAGCCTTTTCTTGGGCGTTCCATTGCCGTCGTCGGAGCAAAAGGCGGGGTAGGGGCTTCTACGATCGCCCACAATCTCGCCTGGTCGCTCGCTGAGAACGCTTCGCTGAACACAACTCTCGTCGACCTCGACCTCTCCTTCGGAACGACAGCGCTCGATTTCAATGAAGAGAACGCCCAGACGGTTGCTGATGCATTGCGCGACCCGGACCGTGCCGACGATGCTGTGATCGGTCGGCTCATGTCCAAGTTTACGCCGCGTCTTTCGCTTTTCACAGCGCCAGCCAGCCTGAGCTCCCACCTCGATATTCCGACCACGGCCTATGATGCCGTGATTGAAGGGGTGCGCCGGAATGTTCCTTATGTTGTGCTCGATCTGCCGCATCTCTGGTCTGACTGGATGGAGACAACGCTACTCAACTCAAACGAGGTGATCGTGGTTTGCCAGCCGGACCTCGCCTCGCTGCGTAATGGCAAGAACATCATCGACCGTCTGAAAGATGCGCGGCCGAACGATGCGCCGCCAAAGCTCGTCATGAATATGGCCGGTGTGCCGAAGCGGCCGGAAATTCCGGTGAAGGACTTTGCTGCTGCCATCGGCGTCGAACCTGAAATTATTTTGCCGTTCGAGCCGCAACTGTTCGGAACGGCGGCCAATAATGGCCAAATGATTTCAGAGACGGACCCTAACAATAAGGCCTCGCTTGCGGTTGATCACCTTGCGTCGGTGCTTACGGGCAAGTCCGTTCAGCCTCCTGAAAAGTCACTGATTCAAAAGCTGCTCGGCAAATAGCAGCGTGGAGTAAACCGCCATGGGATTTGGCAAGCGTACATCCGGACCAGCACCAAAACCGGCAGCGGCTCCCAAGCCGGTGCCGGAGGCTGCTGCGCCGCCTCCGAAAGCGGAGAAGCCCGCCGAGCCGAAACCATCGGTACAGAAACCGCCGGCCGCTTCCTTTGAGGAAAAGACCGTAAAAATCGAAGATCGTTCGTCGCAATACTACGAGACCAAATCAACGATCTTCAATGCCCTCATCGACACGATCGACCTTGCTCAGCTTGCACAGCTTGACCCGGAAAGTGCGCGTGAGGAGATCCGTGATATCGTCGTTGAGATCATTGCGATCAAGAACGTCGTCATGTCGATCACCGAACAGGAAAACCTGCTCGATGATATCTGTAATGACGTACTGGGATACGGTCCGTTGGAGCCGCTTCTGGCACGCGATGACATCGCCGACATTATGGTGAATGGGGCAGACACCACCTATATTGAGGTGGGCGGCAAGATTGAGCGGACGAATATCCGGTTCCGAGACAACGCACAACTGATGAATATCTGTCAGCGGATCGTGTCTCAAGTCGGGCGCCGCGTGGATGACAGTTCTCCGATCTGTGACGCCCGCTTGCTTGATGGTTCTCGTGTCAACGTCATCGCGCCGCCTCTGGCCATCGATGGCCCGACGCTCACGATCCGGAAATTCAAAAAGGACAAGCTCCGTCTGCAAGACCTCGTAAACTTCGGTTCAATCTCGCCCGCCGGGGCAGAGGTGCTACGAATTATCGGTCACTCACGCTGTAACGTACTTATTTCCGGAGGTACCGGCTCGGGCAAGACCACGCTGTTGAACTGCCTGACCGGGTTCATTGAGCCTGGCGAGCGCGTCATTACCTGCGAAGACTCTGCTGAACTTCAATTGCAGCAGCCGCACGTTGTTCGTCTTGAAACGCGTCCACCGAACATCGAAGGTTCAGGGGCAGTTTCGATGCGCGATCTCGTCAAGAACTGTCTACGGATGCGTCCGGAACGTATTATCGTTGGCGAGGTCCGGGGGGCCGAGGCTTTTGACCTCCTGCAGGCTATGAACACCGGTCACGACGGATCGATGGGCACATTGCACGCCAACACGCCGCGGGAAGCGCTGAGCCGTGTCGAGTCCATGATTACCATGGGCGGATTTTCACTCCCTGCAAAGACAATCCGCGAAATGATTGTCGGCTCGATTGATGTTGTCGTGCAGGCCTCGCGCCTTCGTGATGGCTCGCGTAAAATCATGTACGTGACCGAAGTTATGGGCCTCGAGGGTGACACCATTATCCTTCAGGATGTCCTCAAGTATGAGATGGACGGCGAAGACGAGAATGGAAAAGTTCGCGGCCGGCACCGCGGGACCGGCATCGGTCGTCCGCGGTTCTGGGAGAGGGCGTCCTACTACAATCTGGAACGTGATCTGGCGGATGCGCTTGATGCCCTGGAGGCCGGAGAATGAGTTCCAATCTATCTGTCTACATCCTCGCGGGCCTCGCTTTTTTGGTCATCGCAGCAATTGGTCTCGCCTTTACGGGCGGGGGCTCTGAAAAAGCAGCGAAGCGTGCGAGGCAGCTTGCGTCCAACGAGCGGCAGGGCGGAGCGCGAAGAGCCCAGGATGCTGAACAAGCAAAACGTAACAGACAGACGCAGCAAATGCTCGACCAACTGCGTCAGCAGGGCGCGGAGCAGAAAAGCTCTGTCCTTCCCACTGACGTGAAGTCCCTACTCGACCGCGCAGGACTGGACATCTCGGTGAGTATGTTCTGGGTCATTTCGGCCGTATGCGGAGTGGCGGGCATTGCGGTCATGTTGTACACCGGCGCCGGCGTCGAAGGCACAACAATTCAGGGGATTATTATCCCTGGGCCGGTCATTGCAGGCGGGGCAGGGGTCGCTGGATTCCTTGGCTTTCCACGCTGGGTGCTTGGCATGCTTGCGTCCCGGCGAAACAAGAAGCTCGGCTCGCAATTCGCCGACGCCATTGACGTGATTGTTCGTGGTGTGAAGTCTGGCCTTCCACTCACCGAGTGCCTTCGCATCATTGCAAAAGAGAGTCCCGCGCCATTGGGTCCCGAGTTCGGGGCTCTGACCGACAACATTTCCATGGGTACGACCATGGAACGAGCGCTCCAGAAGTTCTACTCACGTGTGCCACTTCCAGAAGTGAACTTTTTTGTCATTGTGCTGACTATTCAGTCCAAGTCTGGTGGTAACCTGTCTGAGGCCCTTGGGAACCTGTCGGGTATCATTCGTTCTCGGAAGATGATGAAGGAAAAAATTAAGGCCATGTCTTCTGAAGCGAAGGCGTCGGCGGGCATTATTGCTTCATTGCCTTTTGCTGTGGCTGGCATGGTGTACATGACAACGCCCGACTACATCTCGCAGCTTTGGGAGACATCGACGGGTCACTTCATTCTAGCCATTGGCTGTTCGCTAATGTTTGTGGGCGTCATGACGATGCGCCGCATGATCAATTTCGAGATCTAGAGGCGGCTAACGATGGAAAATCTTGCGTCACCGTCTTCACTCGCGGCCTACTTCACAGCCATCGCGATGTTTGCGACTATTCTGACCATCGCAATGCCAATGCTGAACGGCAACAAACTCGAGACGCGGCTCAAGTCGGTTGCGCAGCAGCGCGAGAAGCTGCGCCGTCAAAGCCGAGAGGCGCTTGAACAAAAGGGTCTGAAGCGAGAGTCGAAGGGCGTCGTTAAAGATATCAACGATAAGCTCGACCTACAGAAGTTGTTGGAAGACCCGACGATCGTCAACAAACTACAGCAGGCAGGTTTCCGTGGGCCTGGTCCTGTTTCGGCCTTCTACTTCGCTCGATTCTCGCTGCCGTTTATCGGTGCTGCCCTCGTGGGTTTCTATATCTTCGGCGTCGACGATATGGGCCTTCAACCGATGATGAAATACGGCTCGATCCTGTTTGGAGCAGCGGCCGGTTTCTATGCGCCAAACCTGTATGTGTCCAACAAGGCTCAGGTCCGCCAACAGTCCATCATGAAGGCTTTTTCCGATGCGCTAGATATGATGCTCATCTGCGTCGAATCCGGCATGTCCATCGAAATGGCGTTTGCGAAAGTTGGCCAGGAAATCGGCCCGGCGTCGACAGAACTGGCCGAAGAGCTAACGCTGACGGTGGCTGAGCTATCCTATCTTCCGGATCGCCGCCAAGCCTACGATAATCTGGCGAAGAGGACGCCACACGAAGGCGTTAAATCAGTTTGTATGGCGCTATCTCAGGCTGAGCGATACGGTACGCCGCTTGGCGATGCCCTTCGTGTCATGGCCAAGGAAAACCGTGATATGCGGATGTCTGAGGCTGAGAAGAAAGCTGCATCATTGCCTGCAAAACTGACGGTGCCAATGATCGTGTTCTTCCTTCCGGTGCTGTTCCTGGTCGTGCTTGGACCCGCTTATATCAAGATAAACGCCTAGAACGATGTCTCAATGAAAACTGAGTATCTGAATGGGTCCCGCCCAACCAGGTTGGCTTCGCTTTAGCAAAAACTGTTGAGGGCTCTTTAGCCGCCCAGGGAGCCGCGCAGCGAAGGACCTTGCGGGGGGGCGTGCGGTTCTAAGTCCGGCTTGGCAGCCGCGGCGGGCGTAAGCGCCTCTTCCGTCACAGCGCTTGTTGGTGCTGCTTCAGGGGCATCATCAGTCGCCGGATAAGGCGCTTCCTGGGTGAGCGAATCCCAGCTCCGGCTTGGTGCTACCATGCTGCGAAGGAGCGCTTCATTGGCTACAATCGTCTCCACCGGGGCGTTGTTTTCCGTTATCTCTCGCATGGCATCGAAGCGGCCTTGCAGCCCGTAGACCAGCGCTAGGTTCTCACGGATGCGCATATCCTCTCCACCGGTCGACGCAAGCGCGTCGGCAAGCAGAATTTCCGCGCCGCCGAGATCGCCGCTCAGGGCGAGTGACATTGCGAGATTGGACTGGGTGGCAATGCGCTCCGGATCGAGTTGGAGCGCCCGGCGATAAGATTTCTGCGCATTCACGTGTCGCTCTAACCTGTCGAAGGCGAGCCCAAGCGAAGCGTGGGTGTCTGGATTGAGATCATTGATAGACCGCGATTTTAACAGGATTTCGACGGCGTCTTCCGGGCGTCCCTGGCTTAATAGGGCGCGGCCAAGAAGCGTAATCAATGCGTCGCTTTCAGGATACAAAACGGCCGTGCGTGATGCGATATCGACAGCCCGGTCATGGCTTCCGATCTCTCGGAGCGCTGTTACAAAAGACAAGGCGGTATCGAGGTCGCCAGGCGTTTTCTCATATTCGCGAGACCAGAAGTTCGCGCGGGTGAGCGGATCTGTGCGAGCGGCTGCGTCGCGCTCTTCTTCGCTCGCAGGAAGCGTTGCATCACGGGCAACATCAATGGCTTCCTGCACATCGTCAGAGTAACTTTCATCCGTGGTTGCACACGCCGCCAGCGAGGCGGCGGCAATCAGGACGGTCAGGTGTGATCTGGACATAGGCGGGTCCTCGGGCGCACTCACTCGATCTTGATGTGCGGCATGCGTCCTCAAGGAACAGTTAACAGCAGGCGTCTTTCGCTTAACTATGGCGAAGCGCGAGAACAAAGGAATCCCTATGTATAATGCTTTCACCGAAGACGCCGCATTGCCCATTCCCCTGAGCCTCTTTTCGGCTGAGACGTGGGCAACAGATTCCGATGCTCTGCCCACGGCAGTTCGAGTTTTTGCCGAAGCACAAGGGTTCAGGGCGGGGCAGGGGCAATTGGTGCTGATGCCAGATGAGAGCGGAGCTTTAGCGTGCGTTCTCGGTGGATTGGGCGATGGAAAGGATGCGCTGGCCGTCGCGGCCATAAGTTCAAAGTTGCCGGCTGGCGACTACGCCGTTGATCGCGCGCCGGCGGACTGGAACTCAGCCTGGATCGCTGCTGGCTGGTCAGATGGCACCTATCGGTTTGAGAGATACCTCGCGGAGTCCGACGCGCCGCCTCGATTGGTCCTTCCAAGCGATGTTGATGTCTCAGCTTTGAGGCGTGAAGCCGAAGCGGTGTCCAAACTCAGAGACATGGTCAACACGCCCGCCGCGGATATGGGGCCCTCGTCGATCCAGTCGGAAATATCAGCAATGGCCGAAGCGTTTGGGGCGACGCTGGAGACAGTGATCGGTGACGCATTGCTCGAGCAAAACTATCCAATGGTTCACGCTGTCGGCCGCGCAGCAGAGGATGCTCCCCGGATCATGGAGTTGAGCTGGGGCGAAGAAAGCGCGCCGGAACTGGCGATTGTCGGAAAAGGGGTCGCTTTTGATACTGGCGGGCTCAATCTGAAGACTGGCAATTATATGCGCCTCATGAAGAAGGATATGGGTGGCGCGGCCCACGCGATTGCCCTCGCTCGGCTTGTCATGGGCGCAAATCTTCCCGTTCGGCTAAAGCTTTATGTTCCGGCCGTCGAGAATGCGATCGCCGGCAATGCTTTCAGGCCAGGGGACATTCTGCAAAGTCGGAAAGGGCTAACTGTCGAAATCGACAATACTGATGCAGAAGGTCGGCTGATCCTTGGTGACGCGCTTGCGCGGGCTTGTGAAGGGTCACCGGATTTGCTGATCGACTTTGCGACGTTGACCGGTGCTGCGCGTATCGCCCTAGGGCCTGATCTTGCTCCAGTGTATACCGATGATGATGCGCTCGCCGCAGCATTCGAAGCGGGTGCAGCCGTGTCCGGCGATCCCGTCTGGCGCATGCCTCTCTGGGATCCTTACCTGAAGATGCTCAAGAGCCCGATCGCTGATATCGTCAATTCCGCTAGCGGTTTTGCGGGATCGATCACGGCGGCCCTGTTCCTCAAGCAGTTCGTAGATGCACCAAGCTGGGCGCATCTTGATGTCTGGGCGTGGCGCGAAGGCAAGTATGGACGCCCCGCTGGAGGTGCGGCGTGCGGCCTGCGTGCTGCATGGGCAATGGTGCAGCATCGATATGCAGACTAGACAAGGCGGGTCAGACTCTTTACGGGCGAGCCGAATTGCGTGAAGTTCGCGTAAAGCGGGAAGGCTGGGGCGGCTTACATGGCATTATCGGAGCGCGAAGGGTTAGACCTGTGGCGACGGGCGCTGACGGCATCTGTGCGGTCAGATGCGCCGGATATGACGGCGCGCCAACAAGCGATTCTGATGATCGTCGCGCTAACGCCAGGGCCGCATACTGTGCGCGGTCTTGCAGAAATGCTTGATATTGCGAAGCCTGCGGTGACACGGGCGCTGGACGCGCTCGGAAAAGCGGGGCTTGTGACGCGGTCGCGTGACCTTCGAGATCAGCGAAGCGTACTTGTTGAGCGGACCGTAGACGGAATGGCCTACTTGCGCGCGCATGCGCGCCTCATTGTGGCCGCTGCCGAGGGCGAACTTCAGGACGAGCCGAAGCAACAGAAACAAAGCGCTGCAGCCTGATCTCGGTGCAGCGACGATATGAGGGCTGGAAATTTCGAATGCCCAGTTTGGATGATCCGCGATTGGCAACGCCGGCCGGCGACGGAACGCGTTATCAGGTAACCGCCGGCGTTGCGGCCATACGGGCTGAGCCGAAACCCGACGCAGCGCAAGTGACGCAAGCACTCCACGGCGAAACCGTGAACGTATTCCAAGAGGCGGGTGAGTTCGGCCTCGTTCAGCTTGTACGCGATGGGTATGTCGGGTGGACATTGATGGCGGCGCTGTCGGCACCGCTCCTGTCACCGACGCACAAAGTCACCGCTTTGCGCACCTATGTCTATTCTGAGCCTGACCTGAAGTCGGCTCCGCGCTACATGATTTGCCTGGGCGCGCGCGTTGTCGTGGAAGAAGCCAACGGTCCATATCGGCTGTGTGCGAGGGCAGGCTGGGTCCATGAGCGGCATTTGTCCCCGCTCGATATATTCGAGGGTGACCCGGCAGACGTGGCGCTTCGATTCCTGCACACACCATATTTGTGGGGCGGCCGGGAAAGCCTTGGTCTCGACTGTACAGGTTTGACGCAGCAGGCATTCGAAGTGTGCGGTGTCGCCTTGCCGCGCGACAGTGACATGCAGTTTGCCTGGTCGGGTGAAAGCATAGAGGACTGGGAGGCCGCAGGAGCGCTAGGGCGCGGAGACCTCGTATTCTGGAAAGGGCATGTCGGAATCATGCTCGATCCACGTACGCTTCTGCATGCCAATGCCAATCATATGGCTGTCGCCGCCGAGCCTCTCTCTGAAGCCGTCAGGCGTATCGCAAGCCATTACGGCGAGCCCATCGGGGCTCGCCGTATCGATCTTGATCAAGCGCGAGGCGCGGCCCCACATTGGTTGAATTTGAAGCCCTAGTCTTCCGTCGGCGTATCAATTTCTGCGTCGCTGGTTTCGGCGACCGCATCTTCGGCAGCCTCGATAGCGTCAGCCGTTGCTGTGTCAGCGGCGTCGGCTGCTTCACCGGCAACGGATGCGACCTCGTCTGAAACATCACTGGCTGCTTCATTTGCAACGCCCGCCACATCAGCCTCAGGAGCTGCTTCAACGGCGTTCCCGCCTGAGTCCACTTCTGCTTCAGCCGCACTATCATCCACCGTTTCAATAGCCGCTGTTTCTTCTTCGACAGCGACAGGGGCGTCCGTTGGTTCATTCAGGTCGACGGCGGCTTCCTCTGCCGGCGCGGCCATGGGCTCAGGTGCCGCTGGAGCATCTGGTGAGAGCGAGGCGAGATACGCGATCGTGTCGACGCGCTCGTCATCGCGCCGTAGGCCCGCAAATGCCATCGATGTGCCTTGGACGTAAGCGGATGGATTAAGCAGCCAGTCGTTCATGGCCTCATAGCTCCAAGCGCCGTCCTGGGCCTCCATGGCGCGCGAATACCCAAAGCCGGCAACGGCGTGTTTTTGCGCGCCCATGATGTTGTGGAGGTTAGGACCAGTGCCGTTCGGACCGCCCTCGTTGACCGAATGGCAGGTTGCGCACTTCCCCGCGAAAGCTCTTTCGCCGCGAGCAATGTCAGCTGACGCAAGCGCAAGTCCGAGATCAAAAATCTCCTCTTCAACGGGGCCACCCCCCGTTTCGGCCACTTCGACGTAATAGGCGTAGCGCTCGGCGAGTTTCTCGTTCAGAGACTTTTCTCCATGGTCATCGCCATGGTGATAGTCAAAACTCGACTTAGGAAACAAAGTGCTAGACAGCGTCCCTAGGCCGAGAACGACGAGCACGGCGGCCAGAAGCGCTCCGAAAATCTTGTTAAAGCCCAGTTCGTCCATGGGTGGTTCATCCTCATCTGTCGTCTTGGCGCGCGCCTTTTGGCACGCTACGAACGCGCCGACAATATAACGGCGGCAATTGACCTTCGCGCCCTCATTTCTCGCGGCGAACCGACGCAGCGGCCGTGAGTCAGGCTGGTAGGGCAGCACTGTAAACAGGACGTTTTTTATGGCGAACAAGATCGCTTATCAGGGCGAACCAGGCGCGAACTCCCACATTGCCTGTGCGGAAGCGTATCCAGGCTATGAGCCCATGGCATGCCGAACGTTTGAGGATGCGCTCAATGCGGTCGAGTCCGGCGTTGCGGCCCTCGCCATGATCCCGATCGAGAACTCCATCGCAGGTCGCGTGGGGGATATCCACCATCTGCTACCCGGAATGAAGCTCCACATCGTCGGTGAACACTACCTGCGTATCCGCTTCCAGTTGATGGGCATGAGCGGTGCATCCATCGGGGGTATCAAAAGAGCTTATTCTCATGTCATGGCTCTTGGGCAGTGCAGAAATTATCTGCGCGACCGCGGCATTGTTGGCGTGACATCAGCAGATACGGCCGGGGCCGCGCGACTTGTTTCGGAGCGCGGTGATCCAACCGCTGCCGCTATTGCGCCGAGCTTGGCAGCAGAGGTCTACGGCCTCGACATACTCGCCTATGACATTGAAGATGCGGACCACAACACGACCCGTTTCATGGTACTCGCGCCAGAACCGCTCGATATGGAGCCGGGCGACACGGACATGGTGACGGCTTTTCTTTTTCAGGTGCGCAATATTCCTGCTGCGCTTTACAAGGCGCTTGGCGGATTTGCGACCAATGGCGTCAATATGTCGAAGCTCGAAAGCTACATGGTTGGTGGGTCTTTTTCCGCCACGCAGTTTTACGCCGAGGTCGATGGCCACCCTGAACAGCGCTCGGTGCAGCTCGCCCTCGAGGAGCTTGGCTTCTTTTCCAGTTCCCTCAAAATCATCGGCGTCTATCCAGCAAGCGCTGAACGCAAGGCTCGTCTTCAAGCCTGATCAGGCTATTCGCAGGGCAAGGGATCAGCGAACCGCAGAGCGTCTGCCAAGTGTTCGGCGAAGAGTTTTGCCTTGCCTTTCAGCTTTCCGCTGGTCCAGACGCAATGAATGGCGAGCCCTGGCACACTCCATGTGGGCAGGACGGCCTTCAGCCGACCTGAACAGACCTCATCAGCGACGAGCCAGTCCGGCGCAAGGATTATACCTAGACCGTCGGCGGCGGCTTCAGTCAGCGCATCGCCTGATGAGGCTCTAAAGCGACCATCGACGGTCACTTGTATTGCCTGTCCATCTTCGCATGTCAGCGTCCATTGCGTCGGTCCCGATATATGCCTGAAAAGCAGGGCATCGTGCTGCTCAAGATCTGAAGGTGATGCTGGCGTTCCCCGGGTCGCGAGATAGTCGGGTGACGCCCAAAGCCGTCGCCGCGCTTCGCCCATTCGTTTGGCGATAAGGCTGCTATCGGAGAGATCACCGAGCCTGAACGCAAGATCGATTCCCTCTTCAACGAGGTCGGTGAGCCCGTCGTCGAGAAGCATGTCGACTTTGATGTGGGGGTACAGCTTCAGGAAGGACGCGAGGCGCGGAGCGAGGACGAGACGGCCGAGCGAGTGCGGCGCTGTTATGCGCAACAGTCCAACCGGCTCATGGTCCAACCCGCGCGCTTCGGCTTCCGCATCATCGAATTCCTCAAGGATTGCTTGGGCACGGGTGTAGAAGCGCTCGCCTGCCTCTGTCAGGCTGAGAGATCGCGTGGTGCGTTGGAAGAGGTCTGCGCCGAGCCGGTGCTCAAGGTCCTGTATCCGGCGCGAGACTGTGGGCTGGCCAATCCCGAGATCATTTGCTGCTTTCGAAAAACTTCCCGCGTCCGCGACCCGCAGAAACAATCTCATGGCGTCCAGCCGATCCATCGCAGTGTCCTTGTTTCCGCCCGCTCATGCTGTCGCCGCATGGGCTATATGACGACCCGTCCGGTTCAGGAATGGGGGCCCACTCTCCACTTTGCAATGGTCGCGGCGAACGCGCTGTGCTGACAAGCAAAG
>JBCBWQ010000061.1:0-12212 GCA_039817025.1 Pseudomonadota bacterium
TCCAGTGCCTGTTGCAGGTGATGGTGACGGGAATGTCTCAATCAGCTTCCGCAAGTTCGGGGTCAGCCTTGAGTTTACGCCGACCGTGCTTGGTGACGGGCTGGTCAATCTGAAGGTAACGCCGGAGGTCAGCGCGCTCGATACGGCCAACTCTATACGGTCCGATGGATTTGAAATTCCGGCATTGAGTGTGCGCCGTGCCGATACCGCTGTTGAGCTTCGCGATGGGCAGGCCTTCGCCATCGCCGGACTGTTGCAGAACAGCTATGCGAACGACATTGCGCAGACGCCCTGGCTTGGCAACGTGCCAGTTATTGGCGCGCTGTTCTCTTCAAAACGCTACCAGCGCAACGAGACCGAATTGGTGATCATCATCACCCCGCGCCTCGTGCAACCCGCACCAAGCGTCGACGCGATCCGCACACCGCTCGACCACTTCACCGAGCCAACTGAAACCCAACTCATGCTCGAAAACAAAACCATTGGAGACTTCAATGAGCTCTACTAGTCGCATCATTGCAGCCGCACTGGTTTCATCAGTGGTCGCTGGATGCGTGTCGCCTGACCGCTCAGACGACTTCGTTCTGGGCGCGGCGACTGACGCCAATATCGCGATGCACTCTGTCCGCGATGTGACCTTGCCTAACGATGCGCCCGTGACGGGGAAACGCGGTGCTGACGCGGGTGCGGCTGTGAATCAGTTAAAGACCAGAACAGCGGGCGGTGAGCGTTAAGTCATGTCTGCATTAGAGAACGCCGCTGATTTACCGCCCCCGCCAAGGGTGAGCGGGGGACCAAACCCATCTGTTTTTGCTGAACCGGACTTCTTTTCCCGGATCAAGGCGATCGCCCCGCGTGCGGTCGACATCTCGGGCGCACAATCGCTCCAGACCATTGCAACGTCGGGAAGCGTCGTTGTCGTCCAAAGCCGTATAGACGGCGCTGATGCGCTCCTTCAGCGACTGGCTGAGCAATCGCCGGAAACGCCAGTATTGCTCGTTGGGGACGCTGTGCCGGTCACGGAAGTCCGTTCGCTGATGAGACTTGCAGCGTCAGATATTCTCGTCGCGTCGACACCAGCCGAACAGATTGTCGATCGGGTCGCAAAGATTTCCGACGAGTTGCGAACCAAAAACCACGTTGGTGGTCAGTGCTGGGCTTTTACGGGGGCCGTAGGCGGCGCTGGTGTTACGACGCTCGCAATCGAGACTGCGTTTGCGCTTGCCCGCCGGCCGGGTGCACCGCGCGTCGCTCTGGTGGATCTAAATCTGACCGACGGAATGACGGCTGCCTATGTCGATGGGGAGCGAAAGCTCGATGTTACTGAAGTCTGCCGCGCGCCTCATCGGCTCGATGCGACACTTCTTGCAGCTCTGAGCTGGAATCATCCGTCTGGCGTAACGCTTTTCGCAGCGCCGCGAGATTATGAAGCTGAGCAGGTGGCGACAGAGGCAGGCGTGCTGGCGCTCCTCGATGCGGCATGCTCCGCTTTTGATTACGTCATCGTTGATGTGCCGCGCCACCGCAAAGCGTGGAGCGATGCAATCTTCTCTGTCGCAGATCAGGTGATGGTCATCAGTGAACTGACGATTCCAAGCCTTCACTGCGCTGCGTATCTTGCCAGCGATATTGAATCAAAGCGCGATACAGGTCCGGACGTCCGTATCGTTCTGAATCGCATGATCGCAAAGCGGCGCAGTCGGCACGCTATTCCACTCGACCGCGCTGAAAAGGCCATCGGCCGGAACATCAACGCGACCATCTCATCCGATTGGGATTCAGCCCGCGCCGCTGTCAATCTTGGTGTTCCGATTTTCGAAGCCGCCAACAAAAGTGCTCTGGTGAAAGACATTCAGTCGCTCACAGATATTTTTGCACCGCAGGACCGCATCGCAGCAAACGATGGAGGACGCCGCTAATGGGGCGCTTTTCCAGCCGTGTCGCTACGCAGCCCGTTTTGGAGCAAGCTGCTCCTGTGGACGCACCGAAAGACACAGTAGCTCCGCCACCGATTGATCCGCCGCCTCCGCCGATGCGGGAAGAGGCCAATGACATACTGAGTGCAAAGCTCCGGGTCCACGCGCGGCTCATCGATGAACTGGACTTATCCAAGTTGGAAAATCTCGACGAGCGCGAGCTGAAACGGCAAATTCGCGGCGTGGTTGGGGACCTTATCCGCGAGGATGGTTTGGTGCTCTCAGCGTCTGAACAAGATGCATTTTCCGATGCGGTCTACGATGAGATGACCGGCCTTGGACCGATTGAGCCATTGCTCAAGGACGATTCAATTGCGGATATTCTCATCAACGGTGCCGAGCAGGTCTATGTTGAACGAGGCGGCGAGCTTGTGGTTGCGCCTGTCCGGTTCGCCGACAATGATCACTTGCTTCGCATTGTAAACCGGATCGTTTCTGCGGTGGGTCGACGCGTCGATGAAAGCCAACCGCTTGTCGATGCGCGTCTTGCCGATGGATCGCGCTTCAATGCAGCGATATCTCCCATCGCGATTGATGGTCCGCTGGTATCGATACGAAAATTCTCAAATAATCCGCTGACGTTGGAGAAACTCGTCTCATTTGGGGCGATGCCGGCCATGGCGGCACAGTTTCTTGCCGGGGCCGTGAAGTGTAGGGCATCGACGATCATCTCCGGCGGGACGGGTTCGGGTAAAACAACCCTCTTGAACGCGCTTTCAGAGTCGATCAGCGAGAAAGAACGCCTGATCACGATTGAAGACGCGGCAGAGCTTCAACTCATGCAGCCGCACGTTGCTCGCATGGAGACACGCCCCCCGAACCTTGAAGGCAAGGGCGAAATCCGCCAGCGCGAGCTTGTGAAAAACGCGCTACGCATGCGTCCTGACCGCGTTATTCTGGGTGAGGTGCGCTCTGAAGAAGCGTTCGACATGCTCCAGGCCATGAACACAGGTCACGAAGGTTCAATGGCGACGATTCACGCGAACAACCCGCGCGATGCCATAACCCGTCTTGAGCAAATGGTCGCCATGGGCGGGATGAATTTCTCTGAAGAGGCGATCCGCGGACAAATTGCGTCGGCTGTAAACCTCGTCGTGCAGGCCAACCGCCTGTCCGATGGTTCGCGAAAGGTCACCAGCATTGCTGAGATCACCGGCATGGAAGGCTCGGTTGTCCAGTTGCAGGAGCTGTTCAAGTTTGAACGCACGGATACCGGCGAAGATGGCAAGGTCGTTGGCCACTTCCGCGCGACGGGCCTGCGTCCGAAGTTCCTTGATGAAATGAATCGCCGCGGCGTCCGACTGCCAGAGGACGCGTTCGATCCGAACCGGCCGCTGTGATCCGGTTCTTCGATCCGACCGCTGACATCGTTCCCCTGATCGTGTCGGTGATGTTTGCGGCCTCCATAGTGCTTATGGCGCAGGCGGCGATGGGCCTTTTGCGTGAAGCGAAGGCTGGTGCGACGATGAACCGTCGGCTGCGCATCGACAGGGATGATGAGCCGGTCGCCATTGGCGACATGATGATCGAGGTTCGCCGAGAGCGTGGGCTAAACGCTGAAGGCGGCTTTGCCCTACCTGTCGAGTGGTTCAACAAGCTTATCACGCGCTCCGGGCTCACCTTTAAACCGGCGCTTTGGTTCGCATCGGCCTGGGGAGCGGGCTTACTCGTTTTCGGAATAGCTGTCTGGAAGATGGATTCGCTGTTCATGGCTGCAGCGATGGGGCTGGTCACTTGTGCTTTTGGGCCGGTTATCGTGTTGAAGTATTTTGCGGGCAAGCGAGCCAAGGCGATGTCTCGTCAGCTGTCCGATGCGCTTCAAATTGTGGTTCGAAGCCTTGAGGCTGGTCACCCGGTCCCAACTGCAATTTCGCTAGTGGCGCGGGAGATGCCCGATCCGGTTGGTGGCGAGTTTCGCATCGCAGCTGATGAGATGTCCTATGGTGTATCGCTGTCGACGGCGATCGAGCGGTTAGCGTTGCGCTCGGGTGATCCGGACGTGGAACTGTTTGCTGCCACGGTTCGGCTCCAGGAACGGACAGGTGGCAACCTCTGTGATTTGCTTGAGGCCAGCATAGACACCATCCGCGACCGGCAGACTCTCCGTTTGAAGGTGAATGCTGCCTCATCGGAGGGACGTGCCTCCGCAATGATCCTGACAGCTGCGCCTTTTGTCGTAGCCGGTGCCATTTACCTCATGAAACCGGATTTCTACGGCTCTGTCATCGACGATCCAACGTTTCAAAAGATTCTTGCGGGCCTAGGCGTCTGGCTGGCCATCGGCAATCTCATCATGCGCCGCATGATCAATTTCAGGTTCTAGGGTTATGCTGGGTTCGGATCTTTTAGCGTATGGTCTTGTAGCCATCATATTGCTCATTGGTGTGCCGGCATTTTTCTTTGTCGTCAGCCGCGCGGGAGAATTGGACCGCGTTAACAAACGTTTGGATAGCGGTCTTCCAGCGTCGAAATCCGATGGGGCGGGCGGGGGCAGCCCACTGTCGATCTTTGCTGATCTGTTCACACGTGTTGGGGAAGCGGGCACGCCCATAAATCCAGAGCAACTTAGCCAGATCCGTTTCAAGCTCCTGCAAGCAGGCTATCCGGGAAAGCAGGCCGTCTCTCGCTACTTCGCAGCCAGGCTGCTTTGCGTGATCATTCCCCAAATTGTTCTGCTGTTTGTGATCCCGCCACTGCGGGGCATGCATGAATGGGCCCCGGTGATGACGTCTCTTGGCCTTGCTGTCTTTGGTCTTGGTCTTCCAGAGCGCTTCCTGAATATGCGGATCGATTCCCGAAGGCAGGCGGCTTCGGATGGGTTTCCGGATATGATGGACTTGATGGTCGCATGCGTAGAGGCGGGATTAAGCCTTGATGCTGCGGTTCTCCGCGTCGGTTCTGAACTCGATGGTCGCCATGATGTGTTAGCTGAGCAACTAAGTATGATATCGCTTGAGTTGCGCGCGGGTCGTCCCTCCAAAGTCGCCTGGCGAAACTTTGCTGACCGGATCGATCTTGAAGAAGCGGGATCACTCGCAACGATGCTGCGGCAAGCCGAAGAAATGGGAACAAGCCTCGGTCATACCTTGCGCATTTTCTCAAAGGATATGCGCCAGCGCCGGATGTTGATCGCGGAAGAAAAGGCCATGGCACTCCCGGCTAAGATGACCGTACCTCTGATCGTGTTCGTCTTCCCGGTCCTGCTAGGCGTGCTGATACTCCCGGCAGCGTTCCGCTTCGGCGATATTTTTGGGTCGGTCTAGGGGCTGGTGAGCCGCGTCTCTGCACCGCATGCGTCGCAAACAGCGACCGTGGGCGCGGACGCAAAGAGCGTGAAACTCCCGCATTCGGGGCAAGGATCGCCGAGATAGTCGGGCTCATCGTCTGTCTTCCCTTCCAAAGACTCTGAACCTTCGCTTTCCTCAGACTTTTCAGCGCGCCGTTTGTCTAGGATGACGATGTTGTCTGGAAGCTGACCGCGGGAAAAGCCCCGTGATATGATTTGCGCGGCTTCTTCCGAGAATGGCGAAGGTTCTCGCGTTCCGTCTGCGAGACCGCGCCCCAATCCGTCATGGCTCACATTGTCACCAAGTTCCGCCAGGTCATCGCGGCCTAGATAAGACACAGCAAGTTCGCGAAAAATGTAATCCAGAATCGACGTTGCCTTCGTAATCTTGTCATTGCCCGTGACGTCGCCCGCCGGCTCGAAGCGCGTGAAGACGAAAGCGTCGACATACTCGTCAAGCGGGACACCATATTGCAGGCCGATAGATATCGCGATGGCGAAATTGTTCATCAGTGAGCGAAAGGCTGCGCCCTCCTTATGCATGTCGAGGAATATCTCGCCCAGTGAACCATCGTCGAACTCGCCAGTGTGCAAGTATACTTTGTGGCCGCCGACGGTAGCCTTCTGAATGTATCCCTTGCGTCGATCGGGTAAGCGCGAGCGGCTGCCGATATCGGGCGCTTCATGGCCAAGCGCGGTTTGCGGAACCGGGTCGGCTGGTTCGCCATCGCTAGTCTTGGCTGCAATGCGATGGGCGTCGGCCAGGCGTTCATCAATTGCCGTCGTATCCGGCACATGGGCTTGCGCGCGAATATCGACACCGAGACAGGCGGCTTCCAGCTTCTCCAAAGCTATGGAATCCGGACAGGTGTCGAGACCGATGATTGGCGCGGCGACGAGGTGCGGCGCGCAGGCTTTCGCAATGCCAATGTCGGCATCAAGGTCTGTATCGCAAGCGAGGCCAGTTTCATTCAAGGCGAGCCTGGCGATACGCTCTGCAGCGCCTTCAAGGGCGGCTTCAGCCGCATCAATGTCACGACGGGAGAAGCCGACTGCTGAGAGCAGGGCACGGCCGTCTGCATCATATTCCTCAGGTGCGAGCTGGAGGTCTTGCGAGATGATGTCGTCACCGAGCACCCATCTCGAAAACGCGGCGTTTAGGGGTAAGCCTTCGCCGAGTGCGTTGCGGACCCGCTCCATAGCGTCAAACGAAAATCCCCTGGCACGCAAGGCATCCGCGCTCAGGCCGGGTGCGCCGTCCAAGTCAACAGCTGCGGTAACGTCTTTCAGCAGCGTTGCCAGTGTTTCAGGTGCCCGCTTTGCCACGCCTAGTCGCGCTGAGGCCACGAGACTTGAGCCATCGGTTTGTGGTCCAACGAGAGAGCGGATTGGGCATAGTCCAGCACTTTCCGGTTCCAGCCATGCTGATACGCCGTCAGTGAGTGGCAGGATCGCGATGGATGGTCCGCGGCGGCTTGTTCCCTTGCGCGGTTCCAGTCCCAGGGCGTTTGCTTCTGACTTGTGTAAAGCGGCACCGGCCGCAGAGGACCTTACAAAAGCACAGAGCGCCGCGGCCGTTCTTGCGCCGTCGCTTTCCTTGAAAGACACGCCAAGCGCCAGCACGGCGGCCGCTACTCCTGTCAGCAAGATTACGCCGTCTTTCCCGATGCCTTTTCCAGCAGCCCCCAAAACAAGGTCTGCTTGGCTCTCATCCACGCCTTCGGGACCAACGAGTTTTGCGACATCTATGGCTATTGCTGGCGTTTCAGGACCGGGAAGATCATCGGGAACAAAAGCGATGCGACCGCCCGACGTCAATGCGGCCTTGAGTTGGGAGGCTAAGTCACGCTGTGGTTTTTCCGCGAGGCACAACGGCGTGGGGCCCACCTTCGAGGCGGCTGCGCGGCGAAGCGTGTTGGCCATTGCAATCGGCCCGCCCGTCATCGTCAGAGAATCGCGAAGTAGATCTTCGGCAACACCAGTCCTCAAGGCGTTTGCCAGATCGTGATTGTTTGGCGCTTCACCGAGCTGTTCAAGCTGCTCCGCCATTCCAACAAGGCCGGTTGCTGCCGCGCGGGCGGCATGAACCTCTGACTGATAGAGCCTCAGGCATTCGCAAGGATCTGCAGTGATTGCTGGCAAAGAAAGCGCGCAGAGCCGCCCGAGCGGGGCGACAGGCGTCGTAATCCTAGCGTCAATGGCGGCGTCGAGTGGGTCGCCGGTGTCGTGTTGGTCCGTCACTGATTCGAATCCCCGATCTTTTGCAGAGTGTGCGCAGGGGAGGCTGGCCTCGCAACCGGATTCAGCCTATCCCACGCCTACGAAATACTGGACCGGACGAAAAGTTCTGGAATGGTAGAGTCTGCGAGGCCATATCGGCGTCGTCAGAGAGAACAAAAGGATACGCAGGCAATGCTGGCCCGTATTTTTACCTGGTGGACCGAATCGACGGTTGGTGCGTTGTTCGACATCAAGCGCCGATCGGACTTTGTCGGAGAAGACGATTTCGGAAATCGCTATTTTGAGGACCGAAAGGCGACTATAGGCGGCCGGCACAAACGATATGTGATCTATCGCGGCCTTGCAGAGCCATCGAAAGTGCCACCAGACTGGCATGGGTGGCTTCATCATACCTTGGAGACGCCTCCGACCGAGGAGCCGCTCGACAGGAAGGCCTGGGAACTTGACCACAAGCCAAATATGACCGGCACGGTCTTCGCTACGAAGCCAAAAGGCAGCCTTTCAACATCAAGCAGCCGGCAGTCTGCCGACGCCGATTATGAAGCGTGGTCCCCTGATGCGTGAGTCCATCTTTGAAACGCTAATCGGACTTATTGTTGTCGCCGTAACCGGTGTTTTTCTGTGGTATGCACTTGCCACGGGTGGTGACGCGGGGACCAGCAGCGACCGGTACCAGGTTACGGCGCGCTTCAACAATGTTTCCGGGATTTCACGCGGCAGCGATGTGCGTCTTGCCGGTGTGAAGGTCGGCGTCGTGCAGAGCATCGAGGCAGACTATGAGCGCGCAGAAGCCGTGGTTTCGATTGCGCTGGATAGCGGCCTCGAGCTGACAGACGATGCAGATGCGCGAATCTCGACCGACGGCTTGCTGGGCGGGTCTTACATCGCGCTGGAGCAGGGGGGTGGATTTGATTACATTGCCCGGGATGGATCGGGAGAAATCGTCTATACGCGCGGCAGCGTCGATCTCTTGACGCTTTTCGCCTCATTCGCGTCAGGATCGGGCGATAGCGACGACGAATGATCCGTTTTCTTTTGATTTCCGGGCTTGCCGCTTGCGCCGCATCGTCAGCGACTGCCACGACCTATGTCGAAGTTGAGACCGCTACACTGCGCGCCTTGGACAAGATCACAGGGCGCTCGTCAGATATCGAAATCGAGGTCGGGGAACCCATTGTTTATGGATCACTCGAAGTGACCATGCGGACCTGTTACCAGACACCTCCTGATGAGCCGCCTGAAAGCGCGGCGTATCTCGAGGTTCGATCCACCCAGCCAATCGCGGTTGAGTCTATGGACAGCGCGCAATCTGCTGCTGAGGTGGAAACGGTATCAGAGGATAATCCCGAGCTGTTTTCAGGTTGGATGTTCGCCTCTTCACCAGGTCTGAGTGCGCTTCAACATCCGGTTTATGATATTTGGGTGATCCAGTGCACGGATCAGGTCCAAGCCGAATTCGGGTTTGACGAGGACGATGATGCCGGAATTGATCGGCCAGAGGACCCGCTGGATGGCTTGCGCTAAGGCGTCTTACCCTGAACAGTATCAATGATCGCCAGGGCGTCGGTGCCACTGAAGTTGGCGGAATTGTCTGGAAACATCGCGCGCTGATCGACGGCCATTGCGAGGCGTGCCCGAAACTCTTCCCGTGTGACTTCCACCAGTCCGAACTGTTCTAGGTGCGGATTGGTGAACTGAGCATCCAGTAGCGAGTATCCACCCTTGATAAGACGAGCCACCAGGTGGACGAGCGCGATCTTTGAGGCATCTGTCGCCGTTGAGAACATGCTCTCTCCGAAAAACGCACCACCGATCGAGACTCCGTACAGACCGCCCACGAGCTCCTCGCCCATCCATGCCTCAACAGAATGCGCGTGCCCTTCTCGGTGAAGCGAGCAATAGAGGTTCAGGATAGCGGAATTGATCCAGGTTGATTCGCGGCCGGGCAGCGACGCTGCGCAGCCCTCCATGACTCGAGCGAATGCCGTATCGACCCGTATATCGTAAGGCTGCTTCCGGATCGTCTTCCTTAGGCGGCGCGGGACGTGGAATGCGTCGAGCAAGAGCAAACCGCGTTCATCAGGGTCTATCAGAAAGAGATTCGGGTCGTCTCTACTGTCCGCCATGGGAAAGACGCCGCGTCTGTAGCAAGCCAGCAGATCCTGAGTGCCGAAACGAGAAGACATTCCGTACCCTAGTCTTTGCTAAGAAACCGCTCCAGCCAGTGAATGTCGTAATCGCCGTTGATGATATCTGGTTCTTCGACAAGTCGGCGATGCAAATCAATGGTTGTATCGACAGGCCCGATCACGAGTTCTGCCAAAGCTCGGCGTAGGCGCATCACGCATTCATTTCTTGTGCGGCCATGGACGATGAGCTTGCCAATCATCGAATCGTAGTGCGGCGGAATGCGATAGCCGGCATAGGCTGCGCTATCCAGGCGAACGCCGGGGCCGCCGGGCGCATGAAACTCCTCAATCAATCCCGGACTTGGAATGAAGGTTTCTGGGTGTTCCGCATTGAGGCGACACTCAATGGCATGGCCAACCAGAACCAATTCATCTTGCGCGAAGGAGAGTTTTGCTCCGCCCGCAATTCGGATTTGCTCACGCACCAGATCGACCCGGGTCACCATTTCAGTAACAGGGTGTTCGACCTGAAGCCGAGTATTCATCTCGATAAAGTAGAATTCGTCATCTTCATACAGGAACTCCATCGTCCCGGCACCGAGGTAACCAAGCTTCGAGACGGCGCGGGCGACGATGGCTCCGATATCATCTCGCTGAGCCTGATTCAGGGCTGGCGAAGGGGCCTCTTCAAATACCTTTTGATGTCGGCGCTGGATCGAACAATCGCGTTCCCAAAGGTGACAGACATTGCCGTGGCTGTCTGCGATGACCTGGATTTCGATGTGGCGAGGCTTTTGGAGATACTTTTCCAGGTAAACAGCGTCGTCACCGAATGCGGCTTTCGACTCGCTTTTCGCTGTGCGGACAGCCGTTTCGAGGTCTTTTTCCGTCATTGCGACTTTCATGCCGCGGCCGCCGCCGCCAGATGAAGCTTTCACGAGGACCGGGTAGCCGATTTTCTTAGCTGCGCGCTTGGCCTCAGCGATAGAATTTACCGCGCCGTCCGAACCGGGGACGACAGGCACACCGGCATCTATCATCGCTTGTTTGGCGGCGATCTTGTCTCCCATGACCCGGATATGATCTGCCTTCGGGCCTATGAAAATCAGACCGTGGGCTTCTACCATCTCAGCAAATTGAGCGTTCTCTGACAGGAAGCCATAGCCGGGGTGAATCGCATCTGCCCCTGTGATTTCGGCGGCGGCAAGAATTCTGGACTTCTTCAGATAACTCTCAGACGACGGTGCGGGTCCAATGCAGACGCTTTCATCGGCGAGGCGGACCGCCATGGCATCACGGTCTGCTTCGGAGTGCACCGCCACGGTGGCGATGCCCATTTCCTTGCACGCGCGGTGTATGCGGAGCGCGATCTCGCCCCGGTTCGCGATAAGGACTTTTTCAATCGCCATGGCTAAACGCCTATTCGATGAGGATGAGAGCTTCGCCGAATTCCACCGGTTGGGCGTCCTCGACGTAGATGGCTTTCACGGTGCCGCTTTCTGCAGCTTCAACGGGATTGAAGGTCTTCATTGCCTCGACCAGCATCAGCGTATCCCCCTTTTTCACTTTTGAACCAACGCTGACGAAGGCGTCTGCGCCTGGATCTGGGCGAAGATAGGCTGTGCCAACCATGGGCGAGGTCACCGCGTTTGCTGGTGCATTCGAAGCCGCTGCCTCCGGCGGCGCGGTTTCTGTGGTCATCGTGGCCAGTGCTGGGGCCACAGCAGCAGGGGCAGCAATTTGCGGAGCAGCAACAGTCTGAATCGCAGCCGCTGGCTTGCTGACCCGAATGCGTAGCCCTTCATGCTCGACTTCAATTTCGCCAAGATCAGCTTCGCGCAGAATTGCTGAAAGCTCGCGCACCAACGACGTATCGAGTTTAGATTTTGAACTGCTCATGTCCCAGTGTCCTCTAGGTTCATGTTTTGCTGCTGAGCATGTGCAAGGCCGCATCTACCGCCAATTCGTATCCGTAAGCTCCAGCGCCAGCAATTGTTGCAGTGGCAACAGACGAGATGTGATTGACGTGCCTGAACGCTTCCCTCGCAGCGGGATTAGAGACGTGTATTTCGATCACCGGAATCGACACCGCGCGCAAGGCATCGTGAATGGCGAGTGAGGTATGGGTGTAGGCCCCTGCATTGAGGATAATCGCGCTGGCGGTGTCTTTTGCTTCCTGAATCCAATCAACCAGTTCGCCTTCGTGATTGGATTGGCGAGCGACGACATCGATCGTGCCTGCGCGCGTTTGCATGCGCGCGTGGATGTCGTCCAGCGTATCGGTCCCATATATTTCCGGTTCGCGTTTTCCAAGCAGGTTGAGATTTGGCCCGCTAAGTGCGTAGATTGGCTTTGTCATTGCGAGAGCCTCTTGCGCCGTAATGGCAGTGGACGCAAGGGCAACGACGATCGGAGAATGGTACTATGCAAATCTTCCTGAATGGCGAAGCGATGCAGATTGAGCCTGGACTGACGTTAAAAGCCCTCGTGGAGCGACTGGCTGACGACCCGCGCGGCGTTGCGATCGAGCGCAATCTCGAGATCGTTCCGAAGACTTTACACGGCGAGACTATGCTCGAA
>JBCBWQ010000062.1:0-12159 GCA_039817025.1 Pseudomonadota bacterium
ACGGTCGCACGGCTGGCGCGCGCGCAATCGTATGGCTCACCGACGCGACGATCCGCCATGAAGTCGGCTCCAATAATTATGGCCGCGTGGTTGAGGCCCGTCAGATCATTGCCCGTGATCCGATGGCGTTCCTCGACATGCTGGAAAAGGCACCGTTTCCAGCCTGGCGCATCAATGGGCTCGGCAAACTGCAATGGGCCAATGACGCCTACATTCGGGCTGTAGATGCGCCGAACCTGGACAAGCTTCTCGATCGTCAGACACCCATCAGCGTCGATTTGCACGATCAAGCCAAGAAGACGATCGCGGCTGCGGAAGACATCGATCAAACCCACGACAATGTTGCGGTTCACGGCGAGGCGCGCTCCATGCGCGTCCTGACCTTTCCCCTTTCAGGCGGGGCAGGGGCCATGGCCTTTGATGTGACCGCCGAAGAGGCGGCAAAATCTGAGCTGAAGCGCCATGTCGACAGTCATGATGAGACCCTGAACCATGTTGCCGATGGTGTCGCGATATTCAGCCGCGACCGAAAGCTGACCTTCCACAACCGAGCCTTCGCGCAAATGTGGGACCTGGACTTGCCGTTCCTGCTCGATCAGCCGACCCATGGCCAATTGCTCGATCGCCTGCGTGAGCGGCGCAAGCTTCCGGCGCGTCCGGACTATGCTGCCTGGCGCGCCGATGAGCTCAGCTACTATCTCGATATCTCGGGCGTGAAGGAAGATACCTGGTCGCTGCCCGACGGGCGCACGCTGACGGTCACGCGGCAGCGCCATCCCATGGGCGGGCTCTTGCTCCTCTTCAAGGATATTTCGAGCGAGCTGGATTTGCAGACCCAGTTCAACGCGCTGATCTCGACGCAATCTGCAACACTGAACAATTTGCATGAAGCCTGCATTGTGTTCGGCTCCGATGGTCGCTTGAAACTCTCCAATGCGGCGTTCGAGCGACTCTGGAACCTCGATGGCGAGATGCTCAAGAAGGAGCCCGATTACGCTGATATCGTTGATGCCTGCATTCCGCTGTTCCACGACCGGGACACATGGAACGCCATAGCGAGCTGCATCACGGATCCCAGCCCTGCCTCTCGGCAACCCACCACAGGTGAAATGCGCCGGTCGGATGGGTCTACCCTGACTTACCTGACCCACCCCTTACCGGACGGGAATACGCTCATTGCTTTTGCGGATGTGACGGCGACGCGGCGGGTCGAAAGCGCTTTGAGGGAACGGGCTGAAGCGTTCGAGGCGGCGGACCGGCTGAAAACCGAATTCGTCCAGAACGTCTCGTACCAGCTTCGGTCTCCACTCACGACCATTCTCGGATATGCGGAGTTTCTCCAGAGCCAACGCCACGGCGACCTTTCAGAACGCCAGCTCGATCACGTCAATTCCATCTTGTCTGCTTCCGATCACCTTTCAAAGCTTATCGAGAACATCCTCGATCTTGCGATGATCGAAGCCGGGCGGATGGATCTCGATCTCTCAGACGTGCGCCTTGAAGACCTTGTGCGGGAAAGCGTGGACATGGTTGTCACTAAGGCCAGTGACACTCAGGTAACGGTCAGAACAGACATTGAAGGCGATCTTGGCCTTGTTCGTGCGGACGAACGTCGAATCCGTCAGGTCCTGTTCAATCTGATTTCGAATGCCCTGCGGTTCACTGATGCTGGCGGCGAAGTCGTCGTCACCGCGGCGCGGTCCGGCGACATGGCGATGTTCTCCGTCCGTGACAATGGCCGCGGCATGGACGAGGAGGATCAAGCTGCGAGCTTCGACAGCTTCACATCCGGCGATAATCGAGGCGCAGGTCTTGGCCTCGCGCTGGTGAAGCATTTCATTGATCTTCATGGCGGCAATGTCGGCATGAAGACCGCCGATGGTGGCGGGACTGAAGTGACGTGCTGGCTGCCGGTTCGTGCAGAGGCCGGGCAGAAGCTGACCTCACCCATCATCGAACCTGCCATTGCGTAGGGTGGCAGGCGCACGGTGACGTTCCATGCGCGGCCGTTACGGACTCTCGGCTATGCCATCCTGCTTCTAGGGCTGTCGGCGGTTTTCAGCCTGGTTGCGTGGTTACAGGCACAGGCCGCACTTCTGAGCGGTGTTTTGGGCGCTGCTGCACTGGGCCTTGGGATTCTCGGCCTGATATTGGTTGTGCGGGCGATCCGTCGGCCCGTGATGGTTCGCATTGATGAGTCTGGCGTCTTTATGCGGCGGCTTGATGCGGATTTTCCCTGGAGCGTCATTGAGGCGATCGAGATCGTAGACGTCCACGGTGAACACCTTGTTACGTTGGTGCCTGCTGAGCCGTCGCATTCGGTCTGGGCCCAGCGCGGGGTTCAAATGGGCAGGGCCTTGAGCGCGAAAGCGGGACTGCCGGAATTGGTGGTCGATTTCTCCGGCCTTGAGCCGGGGCGAGAAGCGTTCCTGGCTGAAGCAACGCGGCTTGGCCGTGTTCCGGTGAGGCGTGTTGCCTAGCCTGCAGGCCTGCGCACATTCAAGTACTTGCGGCCCCAATCACGAAACACGATCAGCGCGGGGCCAAGTTCTCGTCCACGTTCCGTCAGAACGTACTCGTACCGGGTTGGGCGCTTTGAATAGGCCCGTTTTTCCATGAGGCCCGCTTCGACGAGCCGTTTCAGCCGATCCGCAATCACGTGACGGGTAGCCCCAACCGAAAGCGCAAACTCCTCAAACTTTGTCGCGCCGAGGAATCCATCCCTGAGAATAAGAAGCGTCCAGCGATCCCCCACAATGGCGAGCGTTCTTGCAACGGGGCAGGCATCATTATCGAGGTCAGACCATTTCATGGGTTCTGCTTTTAGACTGATTTGCTATGCATTCCAAAATAGAACGCACTTCATCGCCAAGGGAGACGAATATGGCCAAGACACTCGAATTTTTCTTCGATTACATCAGTCCGACAGCCTTTGTCGCAAACGCTGTGGTTCCCGGCGTTATCGAACGAACGGGGGCCGAACTGAAATTGCGTCCGATGTTCCTCGGCGGTGTCATGCAGGCGACGGGAAACCGGCCACCCGGCACGGTGCCAGCAAAAGGGAAATATCTCGGCATAGACCTCCAACGCTGTTGCAAGCGCTACGGGTTAGAAATGCACATGAACCCGCATTTTCCGATGATGAACACGCGCATCCTCTCCGGCGCAACCTTGCGCCTGTCTGACCAACCCGAGGAGCAGGCAAAGCTGTTTGCCTCAGGGTGGAAACAGGTCTGGGGGCGTCCTGATCCGATCGATGTGGGTGACGAAGAGCAGTTCAAGGCTGCTTTCGGCTCTGACGGATTCAACGCTGATGAACTCTGGGCCCTGGGCACCGAATCGGAAACCAAGGCACTGCTGCGCGCCAATACAGAAGAGGCGGTCGAACGCGGCGCGTTTGGCGCGCCAACTTTCTTTGTTGGTGACGAGATATTCTTCGGCCACGATCGGCTCGACTATGCAGAAGAAGCCCTTCGCGCCTAACCCAGCGCTTCACCGCGTAATAGCTTGGGAAGGCTCTTCTGGTCGGCGCTTGCTTGCCGGCTGAGTGCCTTGCGTAGGGGCGTAATCCCATTCGCTGCAAGCATCGAAAGCGTTCGAAGCGGCTTCAGCAGCGCATTGTCATTGGAAAACGCCCGGTCGATACCGTCCATGGCCATCGCTGTGGCGGCGGCATCAAAGCGCCTCCAGGTCTGATAGCGCTCTAGTGCCGCCGGCGCACCTATATCCAGCCCAACTGACCGCGCATCAGAGATCACCTCGACTAAAGCACCAACATCCTTGAAGCCCAGATTGAGACCCTGTCCAGCGAGTGGATTGATCCGTCTTGCGGCATCGCCGACAAGTACGCCGCGTCCCCCCGACATTGTCTCGGCGATTTGTAATTTCAGCGGATAGGAGAGAGCAGGGCCGATCAGGGCCATCTCCCCCGCGAAGTCAGAGAAACGGGTGTTGAGCTCGGCTTCGATCTCAGCTTTAGGCCGTTTGGCCAGCGCTTCCGCTGCACCGGATTTCATGTACCAGGCGAGATTGGCGCGATCTCCGGTGAGCGGTAGGGTCGCGAAGGGGCCTTCTGGCGTGAACAATTGCCGGGCTATCCCGCCATGGGGCCGCGCAAGCGAGACATCCGCGGCAAAAACAGACTTTCCATAGTCGCGCCCCTCAACGGGGATACCCAACGCAGCGCGAACCGGCGAATTCACGCCATCGCACCCGGCGATCAGCTTCGCCTTGATGGTATCGCCAGAGCCGAGATGTGCGCACACGCCGCCATCGGCATGCGTTAGGGCCTCAAATCTCGTCGGGCGAAGGATCGTCAGCGAATCCTGCGGTTGAGACAGTCGCTCATCCAGGGCGGATTGGAGTCTTTCGGCTTCGACCATGAAGCCAAGCGTTTCCCCCGTGCCCAAGTCTTCATTCGAAAACATGACTTCTGGGGCGCCAAGCAGGTGCGGGGCTCCGTCCATGGCTTGAAGGCCGTTCAACGGCTGCGCGTCTTGCTTCAGAGCGTCAGTGACGCCGGCCGCTTGCAGAAGGCGCCAACTTCCCCTCACAATGGCAAAGTTGCGCGGATCCCGTCGCGGCGCAGGGCCAGAAGGCCGCGCATCAATCAGTACGGTTTCAAAGCCAAGCCCTGCGGTGAGCAAGGCAAGCGAAGCGCCGGCCGGCCCGGCACCCACGACGATAATATCGCTATCAGCAACCTCCGGGGGCGACTTGGACTCGAGTTCAGCCATAGACCGTAGCTAAGCCCTTGCCTGAGCACGGTCCATACTTGTCTTAGTTTTGGGCGTTTGCGTCGCACCGTGCGCAAGGATTGGTCAGTTGGCGCGAGAGCGTTGCCGAACTGTGAACCCGATGTGTCCAATCATTCACCATCTGAGCGAATGCAGCGAGCGGGGCGGGTCGAGTATTCGGCCGGCCGTTAACGGTTGGGAGAACATTGAGATGATCAAACTGAATGCAATCGGGCGGGGATTGGCGTTAGCGTCAGTTGCAGCCCTGGCGGGGCTGGCCGCCCACGCGCAGGACGCGGAGCTTATCGCGCGTATCGAAGCGCTGGAGGGCAACGCGTCAGCCTATGTCGACAATAGCTACCTGTTCCTCATCGGCGGCCTGATCGTTATGTTCATGGCGGCTGGTTTTTGCTGTCTTGAGGCGGGTCTGGTCCGCTCGAAAAACGCTGCGATGCAGTCTATGAAAAACGTCGCGTTGTTCTCAGTTGCAGGCGTAATGTTCTGGCTGGTCGGCTACAACATGGCTTATCCGTCCGAAACGATTGGCGGACTGATCGGCATCCCATCCTTCATCTGGGCCCCTGAAGACAGCCTGGATACCGGCTATTCAGCCAGCTCGGACTGGTTCTTCCAGATGGTGTTCGTCGCAACGGCTGCCTCTATCGTGTCTGGTACAGTGGCTGAGCGTGTAAAGCTCTGGCCGTTCTTGATTTTTACCGCTGCTCTGACCGCTTTCATTTACCCGATCGTTGCATCGTGGGAGTGGGGCGGCGGCTACCTCGACAGCGAGTGGGGCTTCTCTGACTTCGCGGGTTCCACGCTCGTTCACTCGACCGGTGGCTGGGCCGCGCTGATTGGCGCTATCGTGATTGGACCGCGCCTTGGAAAGTTCGGTGAGAATGGACAAATTAACCCAATGCCAGGCTCGAATGTGCCGCTGGCAGCGCTGGGTACGTTCATCCTCTGGTTTGGCTGGTTCGGCTTCAACGGTGCATCACAATTGGCCGCCGGCACGTTTGACGACATCAACGCCGTCGCAAATATCTTCGCAAACACGAACATGGCGGCCTGCGGCGGTGTGTTGGGCGCGATGATCCTCACCGCAATCCTCTACAAAGGCAAAGTTGACGCCACGATGGCCTTCAACGGCGCGATTGGTGGCCTCGTTTCAATTACAGCTGAGCCGCTTGCGCCAACCATGGGCCTCGCTCTGGTCATCGGCGCGATCGGCGGTGTGCTGGTCGTCCTGACCGTCCCGCTTCTTGACCGGCTGAAGATCGATGACGTCGTCGGGGCCATCCCGGCTCACCTTGTGTGCGGCATCTGGGGCACCATGATCGTTCCGCTGTCCAACGGCGATGCAAACTATGTCGGCCAATTTGTCGGTGTCGCGCTGACTGGCGTCTTTGTTTCGGTGGTATCCTTTGTGGTCTGGATGATCCTCAAAGTGACGCTTGGTGTCCGCGTCAGCGACGAAGACCAAATCGAGGGCCTCGATAAGACCGAGGTCGGCCTCGAAGCCTATCCGGAGTTCGCTTCATAGTTTCCTCCCGGAAGCGACTCTAACACTGGCCCCTGTGGAATTCTCCGCAGGGGCCTTTTTCTTGCGAAAAACCGCACAGCGTTTGCGCCCCGTTAAGGCCCTCGCGTCACTTTCAGGCGAATTCCTCCCACCCCATTTGGAGATGGACGCCTTATGACTGACGCCGCATTTGACGACGCACACCGCCTTTCCGGAAGCGACCCCGTATGGCGGATGCTGACCGGCGCGGCCGCGTTCGGCGCTGGCGTGTTTGTGTGCGGAGCCGTGGGCTCCTATGCACCAACCGATCCTAGCCTCAACGTGGCAACTGATGCCGCTGTATCGAACCTATTTGGCCCCTCCGGCGCTGCTTTTGCCGATATTGCGCGGCAATCCCTTGGCTGGTCCGGTTGGGTTGGCGGCCTCGCCCTGATGGTCGGCGGCGCCATGCGCGCGTCTCTTACTGGGCGGCCGAACTTGCGGCGTTGGTTGCTGGGCTGTGCCTTCGTTCCGCTCTCGGCCGCTTGTTTTGCCTCCTGGCCACTTCCAGCGTCCTGGCCGCTCGCAACGGGGCTAGGGGGGGTGATTGGCGCGCAGCTCCATGATCTGGCATCCATGCCGTTCCGCGCGCTTATGCTACCGGCTCCGGAGACCTTTGCCGGCGTGGTGCTTGGCATGGGGGCTCTATGGGCATCGCTAAATGCACTCGGATTTCGCCGGTATGATGCGCAGCTTCTTCAAGACGCGGCTGCACAGTCCAGCCTCAGCGCAGCGCGTCGTGCGCGGGGTCTCGGCGGCGCGATCATGGCCATCCGTGATCGTATCTTCAAACGCCCGGAAGCGCCTGCACAGCCATTTGCAGTTTCTGTCGAGTCCACACCGCAAACCCGAGCCGATTCCCAATCGGGTCGCATCCTCATCCCGGAAAGCGAAGGCTACGATTTCGACACGTCGGACTATACGCTGCCGCCTGAGGATGATGAACCAGAGATTGAAGTGCCGCAGCCACGTTCGATCACTCCGGTTCCCGGTTCCCTGCCGACCCGCGGGGTCCAAACGACGCAGCGTCCAACACCACCTTCGCCTCCGGCGCCGCGCCCCCGCGTTCTAAGTTCCAAGCTGCCGCCCATTGATCTGCTGAACGATCCGCCGCCGCGCCAGAACACGGTCGATGAAGACGCACTGCTCGCAAAGGCTGCCCGTCTGGCCGAGGTTCTCAATGAGTTTGGCGTTCGCGGCCGGATCAAGGAAGTGCGCCCGGGCCCTGTCGTGACCCTGTTTGAAATGGAGCCCGCGCCGGGCGTTAAATCGGCCCGCGTTATCTCCCTCGCCGATGACATTGCACGGTCCATGTCGGCGACTTCCGCCCGCGTCGCCGTTGTCCCCGGCAAGAACGCAATCGGTATCGAACTGCCCAATGAAGAGCGTGAAACGGTTTATTTCCGCACGCTGCTGAACACAGACCCGTACCGCAAATCCAAAGCCAGCCTGCCCATGGCGCTGGGCGAAGACATCGGCGGAACACCTAATGTGGTGGATCTGGCAAAGATGCCCCACCTGCTCATCGCGGGTACCACGGGCTCGGGTAAGTCCGTTGGTGTGAACGCCATGATCCTGTCGCTGATGTACAAGCTGACGCCGGAAGAGTGCCGCTTCATCATGATCGACCCGAAGATGCTGGAACTCAGCATTTATGAGGGAATCCCGCACCTGCTTGCGCCCGTCGTGACAGATCCCAAAAAGGCTGTGAATGCCCTGAAATGGGCTGTTCGCGAGATGGAACAGCGCTATGAGCTGATGTCCAAGGCTGGCGTGAGAAACCTCAAGGGTTTCAACGATAAAGCAGCCAAGTTCCGCGAACGCGGAGACGCGCTGACCCGCAAGGTCCAGACCGGCTTCGATGATGCTGGCAAGCCGATCCACGAGACCGAAGTGCTGCCGACCGAGCACATCCCAAATATCGTTGTCGTGATCGACGAGATGGCCGACCTCATGATGGTCGCCGGTAAGGAAATCGAGGGCTGTATCCAGCGCCTGGCTCAGATGGCCCGCGCCGCCGGCATTCACCTCATCACGGCGACACAGCGTCCGTCAGTCGACGTGATCACCGGTACGATCAAGGCGAACTTCCCAACCCGTATTTCCTACATGGTGACGACGAAGATCGACTCGCGCACCATTCTCGGAGAGCAGGGTGCTGAACAACTTCTCGGCATGGGTGACCTGCTTTACCAGGCACCGGGCGGTAAGACGAAGCGTATGCACGGCCCGTTTGTTTCCGATGAGGAAGTGGAAAACGTTGTTGGCTGGCTGCGCGATCAGGGCGAGCCCAACTACTGCCTCGATGTCCTGGAGGAAGCCGAGGAAGACAGCCCGATTATGGATGCCATGCTTGGCAACTCTACTGGCGATGCCGAAGAGGACCTCTATGCGCAGGCCATTGCTATCGTCGTCCGAGACGACCGGGCATCGACCTCCTACCTCCAGCGCCGTCTGAAGATCGGCTACAATAAAGCAGCGTCTCTTATCGAACGGCTGGAAGAGGAAGGCGTGGTTTCAGCGCCAAATCATGCTGGCAAGCGCGATGTCCTCGCAAAGCGGGATCCATCGGCTGAGTCCTAGGGAGCCGCGTTGCACCATGGGACTGGCCGCACTAAAACGGTTTCATGAGCAAGCATATTGACGCCGTCATTTGGGACTTTGGAGGCGTCATCTCGTCGTCGCCCTTCGATGCCTTCAATGCCTATGAGGCAGAGAACGGGCTTCCGAAAGACTTCATACGATCGGTGAATGCCCGCGACCCCGACACGAATGCCTGGGCGAGGCTTGAACGCTCCGAACTCGATGCGAACAGCTTTGATACAGCGTTCCGATCCGAGTCCGAGGCGATGGGCCATGCCGTCCCGGGGAAGGATATTCTTGCGTTGCTGTCGGGCCAGCTGCGCCCTCGCGTGATCGACGCCCTGCGGGCATGCAAGGCCAATGCGAAAGTCGGCTGCATTACGAACAATGCACCCGTGGGCAAGGGCGCTTCCATGACACGTGACGAGGCCAAGGCGGCCCGGGTCGCTGAGGTATTTACCCTCTTCGACCACGTCATCGAAAGCGCAAAGGCAGGCATCCGGAAGCCGGATCCGAGGATCTACGAATTGATGTGCGAAGCGCTGCAGGTTGACCCGTCTCGGTGTGTTTATCTCGATGATCTAGGGATCAATCTGAAACCGGCGCGTGCCATGGGCATGACGACGATCAAGGTGCTGAACGAGGAGCAGCTCCTGTCTGATTTATCCGCAGCGACTGGGTTTTTCTGACCATGACCAAGGGCTGCCAGACAGCCGGTGGGCTCGCGGCCCTATTGCTTGTCGGCCTTATCGTGTCGTGCGGGCCATCCGAAGCGCCTGTACCACCGCCCCGGCCGATACCAGACGACAGCCTGCTGGAGCCGCCTGAAACGCCCGAGCCACCTCAGCTAACGACCGCGGCGCTCAATACGGTTGAAGAATTACGCTCCATTGCGACGCGCGGTATGCTGCGCCCTTTGTCGCGACGGGCGGAGCGGGAGCCGGATTTCACCTCCAACTTTGGCGGCGATCGTCACTTTGCCCATTGGGACCTGATGCGGCGCATTGGCGTTGATCCCAACGCAAAGCTCCTGGAAGTGCTTGATGAGCCCCACGCTGCGGCGCAGGTCGGCGACGAAGTCTGGTTTATTTGGCCTGATCTCGCGGCCCTCAAGCCGGACGAACTTCTGCCGGAGAAACTGAGCTTCCGGGACCGGGCGCGATTGCTGACTTTGGTCGGGGAGGAGGGGGTTCAGGCTGTTCGCGATGGAAAAGGCTATCCGGGTTTTCGCACAGCCATTTCCGAAGACGGTCAATGGCTCTACTTCGTACATGAGCCAACGCAGTAGGAGTACCCAAATGAGTGAATTGAAGACTGTCCTTGGAACGCAGAAAGGGTGGAAAAAAGCGGATGGTGAGCGCGAGGCTATCGCGAAGACCTATACTTTTGCGGATTTCAAGATCGCATGGGCGTTCATGTCAGCGTGCGCTTTGAAAGCCGAGCAAATGGACCACCACCCCGAATGGTCCAACGTTTACGCAACGGTTGAAGTGACGCTCACGACCCATGATGCAGGCGGTGTGACGCAGCTCGATGCAGAACTGGCCGCGTTCATGGATGAGACGGCGCTCGTCCTAAAGGGCGCTTGAGCGAAAGCTGAAAAGAGCCTGAAAAGCGGATATCAGGCTGCCTGCGTTTTCCTGTTTTTACCAAGCACGGCCAGCAATGTCGTAAGCAATGCGCGCTCATCAATGGGCTTAGATACGTAATCATCCATGCCCATGGCGATGTACTTTTCACGGTCCCCGGTCATCGCATCGGCCGTGATTGCTATGACGGGTGTATCGGCCCACTTTTCACTGCTGGAGCGCATGCGCCGGAAGGTCTCCGGGCCGTCCATAATGGGCATATGGATGTCCAGAAGCACCAGGTCGACGGGCCGCTCCGACAGCATGGCCAGCGCTTCTTCGCCGTTGGCAGCCTCTGTCACGGTGAGCCCGAGCGGTTCAAGGAACAGGCGTGCCACCCGCCTGTTGATCCTGTTATCGTCAACAACAAGCACACGGAGCCCGCGCAGCGCGCCAACGGATGACATCGTGTCGGCGGGGGCGTGCGTTTGAAATTTTGGCTCGGCTTGCGAAGTGATCGGTTCTTGAGCGGGTAGGGTCTGAGCATCGAGCCCGCCAGCACGGAAGGTGAAGGAGAACACAGACCCCTTGTCTGGTGCGCTGACAACCGTCAGGTCACCCCCCATCAATCGAGCCAGTTTTCTTGAGATGGCGAGGCCAAGTCCGGTGCCTCCGAAACGGCGGGTGGTAGACGGATCGGCCTGGGTGAAATTCTCAAACAAGCGCGCCTGTTGCTCCTGGCACATACCGATGCCGCTGTCTGATACGTGTACAGTGATCTTATGCGTACGCTCGCCACGGTCTCCAAGCGGCGTTGCTGTCACAGCAAGCAGAATCTCTCCTTCGTCGGTGAACTTCACGGCATTGGAGACGAGATTATCCACGCACTGCCGGACACGAACCGGATCGAACAAAAGCTGCGAAGGCACGCTCTTGTCGACCACGGCGCGAAAGGTGATGCCCTTTTCCTCTGCCCGTGAGCGATGCACGCGCTCAATCCGGCGAATGCGGTGGCGCAGATCGTCTCGAACGGGCGCGACTTCGAGTTTGCCCGCTTCGATTTTGGATAAGTCAAGAATATCGTTGAGCAGGACCAGAAGCGTCTTTGAGCTGTCGAGGATGGTATCCACCATTTCGCGCTCGTCGCCGTGCAGGTTTCTGCTCGACAGGGCCTGCGCCATGCCAAGGATGCCATTTAACGGCGTGCGGATCTCATGGCTCATGGAGGCGAGAAAGTCCGACTTCGCCTGGCTGGCAGCGGTCGCCTCCCGCTTTGCGTGTTTCAGCTCACGTTCTTTCTTCCGAAGGTCGGCGATATCGGTTGAAACGCCAACATATCCCCCGTCGGGAAGCCGTGAGTGATGCGCGATAACGACCCGTCCGTCTTCGGTGACCATTTCAACATCGTCACAGGCCAGAATCTTGCGTTCAACGAAGTCGGCCATTGCTTCGATGTCTGAGTCGGGCTTGTCTTTCATGACGGCCACAATCGTGGACCGTATCGCGGTTCGTAGATCAGCGCCATCGGCGAGGCACTTATACATCTTCGGGAAGTGTTTGCGCGTCACACTATTGGCGTAGCGCAACTCGAAGTTGGGGCCGTAGATGGCTACACCGCTTTTAATCTTATCGAACGCCTGAATCAGTTCGCCCATATCGATCGTTTGCCGCATGAATGAGCCTCCAGCTAACCCGCAGGATGTGTTCAGCG
>JBCBWQ010000063.1:0-12092 GCA_039817025.1 Pseudomonadota bacterium
CTACTCGTTCGGCGGCGGACAATGGAGATGTATCTCAATGTGGCCGAGTGGGGCGACGGAATCTTCGGGATCGAAGCAGCGGCGCGGTTGCGCTTCAATAAATCCGCCAAGGACCTCACCGAACGCGAAGCGGCGCTGCTGGCAGCGGTTCTTCCGAGCCCAAACAAATGGCGCGTTGATCCGCCAGGCCCTTATGTGAACCAGCGTACCGGCACGATTCAGGCGCGAATGCGCGTCGTTGAACGTGACGGCCTGGCCAAGTGCGTCCTTGGCACGCGCTGAAGTACGCTACTCCGCGAGCCGTTTCGCCTCGCGAATGTCACCACGCAGGACAAGTATCTCGATATTGGTCGGATCCAGCGAACGGGCGGTCTCCACGTCCTCTAGCGCTGCGTCCAGGGCCTCTTGCCCCAACCTTGCACGAGCGCGGAGCGTGTGACCCTCGGCATCGGAGGGACTGATGGAGAGCGCTTCATTGAGATCTGACTCAGCGCCGGACCAGTTCTCCAGTGCAATCCTGGCCACAGCTCGGTCCTTGAACAGGGAGGCATCATAGGCGTCGAGTTTCATTGCATTGCTGAGGGCAACTTCGGCAGCATCGGGATATCCGGCGGCGAGCCAGGCGTTCCCGGCCTGGGCCAGGTAGACGGCGCGAGCCTCCAGCGAACCGCCATCCGGCGCATTTGCAAGCGTTTCAAGCTGGGCCGCTCCCTCTGCAGGCTCGCCCATCGCAACGAGCGCGAGGGCAACGCAATGGCGAGCCTTGGGCCTCGACCCCGCTCCCAGCCAGGCGAGACCCTCATCATAGGCCGCAACGGGATCAGTCTCCATCGTTACAAGGCATGTTTCGAGTCGCGCTTGCTCGTCTTCAGCAATATCCCGAGACACAGCTGTCGCCCCGGACTGGGCGAGCAAGTAAACGAGAAGACTTGAGACGGCAAAGGTCATGGGACGGATACTCCTACACTCTATATTGCCTTACAAAGCGTGGGAGACGCGGGCAAATGACAGCGCAGCAAGAAACGCTTTTTGCATTCGGGCTTGGCTATTCCGCAAAAGTCCTGGCCGAGCAACTGCGCCATAGACATTGGCGTATCATCGGAACCTCGCGCAGCAAGGACGGGGCGGAGCGATTGTCTGCTGCAGGGTTTGAAGGCGTGATTTTTGACGGCTCAGCCGCACCTGAGTTTCCTGTTGGCGCGCACTGGCTGGTGTCCATTCCGCCGGACGAAGACGGGTGCCCTGCCGTTCGCGCTTGTCGCGAAATAGCAGCGCAGGCGGCATCGGTGACCTATCTTTCGACCACCGGCGTTTATGGAGACTTGCAGGGCGGCTGGGCGTTCGAGTGGACAGCCGTCAATCCACAGTCTGGGCGAGCCGACAGGCGGGTGAAGGCGGAAGCGCAATGGCGGGCGTGCTGCCCGAATGTCCGCATTGTACGGCTGCCCGGGATTTACGGGCCGAGCCGGTCGCCCTTTGATCGGATCAAGGATGGATCAGCGCAGCGAATCGTAAAGCGGGGCCAGGTGTTCAGCCGGATCCATGTGGAGGACATAGCAGCGGGCCTACAAGCCTTGCTGACACGCCCGGCAGAAACGGGCGTGTTTCACCTTTGCGATGATGAAGCGGCCCCGCCGCAAGACGTGACTGCCTTTGCTGCGCGCCTCATGGGACTGGAGCCATCCCCGGAAATTGCCTTTGAAGACGCAGAGCTAAGCGCGATGGCACGCAGCTTCTATTCAGAGTGTAAGCGGGTTTCTAACGCGCGCGCCAAGGCTGCGCTCGATTGGACACCCCGCTACCCGACTTACCGCGAAGGTCTGCACGCTATTTGGAGCGGAACGCCGATTCGGGGTTAACAGGAGGTTTCCTGTGGAGAGGCTGGGGATAAAACGCCGCGCTTTGCGCTCAGCATCTTGCGGGCAATATCGCGTTAAGACACTATATCTAGTAACTTACACACATTGATTTGCACGCAAGGACCGACCACCATGGCTGATGGACTGATCAACGCTTCGACCCCGGGACTGCTCACGCCGAGCAAGGCCTATAAGCCCTTCCGCTATACCTGGGCTCATGAGTTCTGGAAAAAGCAGCAGCAGGTCCACTGGATGCCTGAAGAAGTGCCGCTCGGCGAGGACTGCAAGGACTGGGCCGTGAAGCTCTCCGACAAGGAGCGCAACCTGCTGACCCAAATCTTCCGATTCTTCACACAATCGGACGTCGAAGTCGGCGCAAACTACATGGAGCACTACATGCCTCTGTTCAAACCGACAGAGGTCTCCATGATGCTGGCATCGTTCTCCAATATGGAGACGATCCACATCGCGGCCTATGCGCTGCTGCTGGAAACCATCGGCATGCCAGACTCTGAATTCTCCGCCTTTATGGAGTATGAGGAGATGGCGGCCAAGCACGACTATCTCGGCCAGTTCGGTACCGAAACCTATGAGGATATCGCAACCTCGATGGCCGTGTTCGGAGCCTTCACCGAGGGCCTGCAGCTGTTTGCATCCTTTGCGATGCTGATGAATTTCCCGCGCTTCAACAAGATGAAGGGCATGGGCCAAATCGTGTCCTGGTCGGTGCGCGACGAAAGCCTGCACTGCGAAGGCATGATCAAATTGTTCCACACCTTCTGCGACGAGACGAACATCATGTCGAAGCAGCTCGGGGACCGGATCACTGAGAGCTGCGAGACCGTGATCAAGCTCGAAGACAAGTTCATCGATCTCGCCTTCGAGGCGGGCGAAGTGGAAGGCATGACACCGGACGATATCAAGCAGTATATCCGCTACATCGCCGACTGGCGCCTCGGCCAGCTCAAGTTGAAGCCGGTCTACGGCGTTGACCAGCACCCCCTGCCCTGGCTGACGGAGATCCTCAACGGTGTCGAGCACGCCAATTTCTTCGAAGCGCGCGCCACGGAATACTCCAAGGGTGCAACCAAGGGCGACTGGCACGGCGATAGCGGCGTCTGGGGTAAGTTCGATCAGATAAAGCGCGCAGTTCCTGCGGAATAGGTCAACTCAGCGGTCCGGCCATCGGCGCTAGTGGAAATTGCGTCCGGCCGGAATGACACGCACATTTCTAGGGTGCCCGCCAGCGCTTCGGCTTGGCGGGCCTCTTCGTTCAGGAATTGGCCGCATGACCTCATCGGCGCGGTCCAGCGCGTTTTTCAACGGATCGTTTTGAATGTCCTCGGACAGGAGTTCGAGATCGCCCGTGCGATCGATGAGCTGTTCAGCGACAATATGGGTGACACTGTCAGCCGTCTGGACGCGGCCCTTTATGAAGAGGATCCGCGCGCCCATAACGACGGATCGATAGCGCTCGAAGAGCTTCGGCCAGACGACGAGATTGGCAATGCCAGTCTCATCCTCCAACGTGACGAAGCATACGCCGCTGGCAGAGCCCGGCCGCTGGCGAGTGAGCACGACGCCGGCAGCCATGACGCGGCGGCCATTTGCGGCAGCATTTGCCGCTTGTGTGGTGAGCGCTCCAAGGCGTGCATAATGATCGCGCAGGAAGGTAAGCGGGTGATCCTTCAGCGAGAGCCGGGTCGTTTGGTAATCCTGCACGACATGTTCCGATCGCGGCATTTCGGGCAGGACAACAGGCGCGCTCTGGCCTTGCTCGGCCACATCGGCAGCCGCAAACAGGGGAAGGGTCGTCCCCACCGCTTCGCCGCGAACCGACCACAGCGCTGCACGGCGATCGAGCCCCATGGAGCGAAAGGCATCCGCAGCGGCAAGAAGTTCCAGGGAGCGGCGCGAAATCCCGGACCGGCGCCGGATATCCTCTGGTGCTTCATAGCCGCCGCCACGCGCTTGCATGAGCGCTTCCATCTCGTCTTCGCGTAAACCATCGATCTGACGAAACCCGAGCCGGACCGCATTGCATTCACCATCCTGATCGGAGGGTTCCAGCGTATTGTGCCAGTCCGACAGGTTCACATCTGGCGCACGCACCTCAACGCCGTGTTCACGCGCATCACGGACGATCTGAGCCGGGGCATAAAAGCCCATGGGCTGGCTGTTCAGAAGCGCCGCGCAGAACACATCGGGGTGGTGGCACTTCAGCCAGGAGGAAACATAAACCAGCAGCGCGAATGAGGCGGCGTGGCTTTCCGGAAAGCCATATTCGCCAAAGCCCTTCACCTGGTCGAAACACCGCTGGGCGAAGACTGGATCATAGCCGCGCGCAACCATGCGCTCGACCATCATGGCTTCGTAATTCTGGATCGTGCCGACTTTGCGGAACGTGGCCATGGCGCGGCGCAAGCCATTGGCCTCGTCGGCGGTAAACTTGGCCGCATCCATGGCGATCTGCATCGCCTGCTCCTGAAACAGCGGCACGCCAAGGGTGCGCTCCAAAATACGTTCCAGCTCGTCGGGCGGGCCATAGTCCGGTGCGGGACTTGGATAGTTGACCCGCTCCTGCCCCTTGCGGCGACGTAGATAGGGATGGACCATATCGCCCTGGATCGGTCCCGGCCTGACGATGGCCACCTCAATCACAAGGTCATAGAATTTGCGCGGACGCAGGCGCGGCAGCATGTTCATCTGCGCTCGGCTCTCGACCTGGAACACGCCGAGGCTGTCGCCTTCGCAGAGCATGTCATAAGTCGTCAGATCCTCCTGCGGAAGCGTGGCGAGATCATAGTCCAAGCCCTTATGGAGGCGGAGGAAATCGAAGGCCTTACGGATGCAAGTGAGCATGCCTAGGGCGAGGACATCGACCTTCATGATGTTGAGGGCGGCAATATCGTCCTTGTCCCATTCGATGAATGTGCGTTCGTCCATGGCCGCATTTCCGATAGGCACGGTCTCTGTGAGCGGACCCTGGGTCAGGACGAAACCGCCGACATGCTGAGACAAGTGACGCGGGAAGCCGATCAGTTGGCGGGTGAGCACAATAGCCCGGCGGATCATCGGGTTTTCCGGGTCGAGCCCGGCCTGGCGGATGTGATCCCCCTTGATGTCGGAGCCGAAGCTGCCCCAGACCGTGCCGGCCAGCGCGGAGGAGATGTCTTCGGACAGCCCTAGCGCCTTGCAGACCTCACGCACGGCTGATCGCGGGCGATAGGAAATTACTGTTGCCGTCAGCGCGGCGCGGTGACGGCTATAGCGGCGGTAGACATACTGGATGACCTCCTCGCGGCGCTCATGCTCGAAATCGACATCGATGTCGGGTGGCTCCTTGCGCTCCTTGGAGAGAAATCGCTCAAACAGGAGGCTGGTCATGGCCGGGTCGACACTGGTCACACCAAGGCAAAAGCACACCGCAGAATTGGCGGCAGACCCCCGCCCCTGACAGAGAATCTCCTGCTCGCGCGCCCAGGCGACAATGTCATGGACGGTGAGGAAGTATGGCGCGTAATCAAGCTCAGCGATGAGCTTCAGCTCGCTTTTGAGGGCTGCGGCGACCTTGTCCGGTATGCCGCTGGGATAACGCCAATCTGCCCCGGCCCAGGTGAGGGCTTCCAGATGCGCCTGTGGGGTCGTACCAGGCGGGACCGGCTCGTCGGGATAGGCGTAAGCAAGCTCATCAAGGGAAAAAGTACAGCGTTCGGCAATCGCCTGCGTGCGCGCTATGGCCGGCTCAAAGCCTTTGAACAGTCGCGCCATCTCTTCGGGGGATTTCAGGTGGCGCTCGGCATTGGCTTCCAGGTGGAAGCCGGCCTGGTCGATGGTGCAGTGCTCGCGGATACAGGTGACGACGTCCTGCAGTGGGCGGCGGTCTGGCGCGTGGTAGAGCACATCGTTGATGGCGACGATGGGCGCGCCTGCCTTGGCCCCGAGGTCTGCAAGGCGGGCAATCCGCTCGCGGTTGCGCCCGGAAAAGCTGAAGCGCGCGGCGGTGAACAGTCGCCCGGGCCATGCCTGCGCAAGGCGCTCCAGGGTGCGCCCGAAAGCGCTGTTCAGAGAGTCAGGGGGGAGTACGATGAACACCTGCCCCTCAGCATGGGCAAGGATATCTTCAAGACTGATCAAGCAATCACCTTTGTCTGCGCGCAATTTTCCCTTGCTGAGCAGGCGACTGAGCCGGCCATAGGCCGCGCGGTCTGTCGGGTAGCAAATGAGTTCAGGGCCATCGGTCGGCACAAGGCGCGCGCCAACGAGAAGTTTCAGACCTGCTTCCCTAGCAGCGCTATGGGCCCGGACCACACCGGCAAGCGTATTGCGGTCCGCAACGCCAATGGCAGACAAGCCAAGGTTTTTGGCCTGCACCACAAGTTCTTCGGCGTGGCTCGCACCCCGCAGGAAAGAGAAATTGGTCGTAACAGCGAGTTCAGCATAGGCGGTCATGCGAACAATCCGTGGACATACCATTCTGGCGTACTGCCACGGCCATCATCATACAGCCCGTCGCGATAGACCCAATAGCGCCGGCCGCTCTCATCCTCCACACGGTAATAGTCCCGGGCGCGCGGCAGATTTGGCTGGACGGTCGAGACCGGTTCAGCTTCCAGGTCTGCCTTGATGTGCCGGATCAGGGCCGCATCGGCGCGGGGGTCAAGCTTGGGCGCGAGCCATTTGCGCTCCAGGCCCTCAGGTGTGCTGGCGGGCTTTGGCGCAGACATACTGCGCCACCATTCCGGGCTGATGCGCTCCGGTCCATCGGCGCGTACCACACGGCGGGCCACCCTGCGCCAGACAAAGCGCTGCGGCGGACCATCAGGCACTTCGGCAAGGACAGTGACGCGCTCTGGCGGATCGACAAGGCGCAAGGGGCGTGGCCCAGCCATGGGCGATAGGCTTGGTGCCGTGATGGTTTGCCCAGCATAAGTCCTGTGAGTCTCCGCACGTTCGGGCAGGTGGCTTTCGGTGAAAGACGCCAGGCGGACGCTCCCCTCCCCGAGCTTTGCTGTAATCCGATCGGCCAGAGCGGCGAGGGCAGCATCATCGACGTCGCTGCTGGCAAGGTCACCGGACAAGGGCGTTACACCGGTCTCCATGGGCCCTGCTCGCAGGGCTTCGAGCACAAGGCAGTCTATTCCAAACCCTGGATCGATCTGGTCGATCTTCTCCGCAAACAGCCGCTTGATATGGGCCGCATCCCGGACCGGACGGGCCAGCGTGATCGACACTTCACTGACGCCGCCATCGGCGCGGAAGGCGAGCAAGGTATACCCGCGCGCCCCCTGCCCCAGTCCAGCAAGTTCAACGCAGAGATTATGGGCAAGCGTTTCAAGGCCCGCTTCGATGGCTTCGCTTGAACCGATGGGTTCAGGACATGGCAGGCGAGCCGACAGACTTGGGGCGGGCCGGAGCGGGTCCAGTGGTTCCCGGCGCAGGCCAAGCGCCTGATCAAGACGCAACCGCACCGCATCGGCCGCCTCGCGAGACCGGAATCGCCGGGCCAGGGCAATACGGTCGATATCGTAGAGCTGGCCGATCCGCGTCAGGCCGAACCGGCGCAGGAGGAGCTGAGCATCGTCTGACAGGCGCAGCGCAGATACAGGCAGATTCGCCAGTCCCTCGCCCTCCCCTCCCGGGGCAAGGCGTGTTCCAGGCTTTGCTCGGGCAAGGGCACTGGCGGCCCCCGGCGTACTGGCCAGGCCCCACTGAACGGGTATTTTATCGCGGTCAAAGAGTCGGCTGATATCCTGCACCATTCCGTCCTCGCCGCCATAGAGGTGTGCGCAGCCAGTTGTCTCGATCATCAGCCCATCAAGACCATCAATGGCGACCATCGGTGCAATCCGGATCATCCAGTGGCCCAGCGCAGTGAGCGCCCTCGCATCCGCTGCGCGGTCAATGTCCTCCGATGCCAGGTCCGGGCAACGCGCTTTCGCATCAGTGAAGCGTAGCCCCCTGGATACGCCCTGATGTTTGGCCGGAGCGTTGACGGCGGCGACGATCAACCCGTGAGGCCCGCTTTCGAGGAGCACGAAGGGCCTGCGTGCAGAGTCAGGCGCGACGCCTGAGGGCTGGGATGTGCTTTGGCTCGTCCGCAGGGCGCGGCGCGCGCGGCGCAGGCGCGTCAGGGGCCAGTCCGGGAACCATAGAGAGAGAAAGCGTTTCATCATTGACGTCCAGGAGGAAGGTTCTTCCGGCAAGCTGCGGCGCGGCGCGGGATCGCTCGAGCGTTGCATGCCAGCGCGTATGGCCAGGCGCGCGTGGGTCATAGGGATTGGCAGAGGACGGGCGTGGAGCCACCCGCCAGCGAACGGATGCAGCGGTTGCGCCCTCACACGTATAAGGCAGCAGTAGGATGATCGGCACGCCGTGACGCTGGGATGCAAGGGTCAAACGGCGTGATGCGGTGAAGTCTATGGCCTCGACTTCTGCGATAACGCAGGCAATGGCCCCTGATCGGACCGCCTCTTCCACCGCCCAGAGAGCGTCCATAGGCTTGGATGTCTGCACCGACAGAATGGGGGGCACCGAGCGGCGTAGCTGCGGCAATCCGGAGGCGAGCAGGGTTCCATGGTTCAGCGAAAGCCGGCGCTGGGAAATCCATGCCAGTGGACCAGGGCGCGGCCTTGCCGCGGCAAGGGCGAAGCCTGTTAGCGCAGGCATATCTCCGAAACTAACCTCGCATACTTCATGGACGCCGGTCTCACCGAGGCCAAACGGGAAGTCAGGGGTGGCCTGCGCATGGGGGCGCAGACCCTGAACCACATGCGGGCGCAAGCGGGCGGGTAGCTCCATGGCTCACCCCGCACCCTTGAAACCCGCCCGGCAAAGCGGACTGCATAGACGACTCTTTCGCATGCCATGTCGTATCGCAGGCAATAGAACAAATCAAGAACAATAAATCACCCCCCGCTAGTCGGGCTCGCCATTCGACGCGACCGGCGGGCCAAAACTGATCGCGGATGAGCGGACATGCAGGTCGCGCTGCGGGAACGGAATTTCCACGCCAGCCTCCTTGAAAGCCTTGAAAATCGCAACACGCACCTGCGTACGGGCGAGCAACGTCCGGTGCACATCGGACAGGAAGGCACGAATCTCGAAATCCAGCGAGCTATCCCCAAATCCAACAAACAGGACCATAGGCTCAGGATGGGCCAGGATCAGGTCGGCCTCTTTCGCAACCGTCCTGAGAATATCGATGATTCTATCTGGATCTTCATTGTAGGAGACGCCAACAGCAACAGTGATCCGGGCCAGCTTGTTCTTGTGAGTCCAGTTCGTCACCGTGCCTGAAATCAACTCGGAATTCGGAATTATGATCGAGGCCCGATCAAAGGTTTCGACCTCGGTTGACCGCACCGAAATGCGTTTCACGATCCCCTCGCCCGAAGCCGTGACGACCCAGTCTCCGACCTTAATGGGCCGCTCAAACAGCAAGATGAGCCCAGAGACGAAATTATTGACGATGCTCTGCAGGCCGAAACCGATACCGACAGAGAGCGCACCAGCGATGATCGCCAGATTCGAAAGGTCAAAGCCGAGCATGCCGACGCCAGTCATGAAGGCAACGACAAGTCCGATATAGCCGATCAGCGTCTTCAGGGAATTCTGGACACCAATATCCATCCGCGTTCGGGGGAAGACGTTCTTCTCCACTGATCTCTGGATGAAGCGGGTCGCAGCCAGGACAGCAGCAAAAACACCAACGGCGAACAGAAGCTCGAGGATCGAAATCCGCACAGACCCGATCTGGAACCCAACGAGCGCATCAATCGCGGTGGCACGAACATCGGTCCAGTCCGAACCGAAGAGGAGAAACAGGGGCGGCAAGGCCAATGCGAAAACAACAATGTCGAGAAACGCTCCGATCCAGAAGGAAACAAGGCGCTCACCTTCCCCTTCGTGTTTTGAGGCGAAGCGGCGATCCAGCAGGCGAATGCCTTCATGGAGCAAGGCGCGAACGGCAAACGCTGCACCGACCACGCCCGCGCCCAGCCAGATGCGTGTCATCGCGAAGTGTGCAAGCGGTGCGTAGCCGATCAAAGCTGCGATGATCGACGCCCCGCCAAGCAAGCTGAGAAGGGTCCTGATCCATCCGCCCTTGCGCGATGGCGTGGTTTCCGGCTCACCTTCGGCGGCCTCTTCGGGCCTCCAAACGCGGGGGGAGCAAGCAAGCATCAGCAAAAGAGCGAGCAGCACCGCTACGATCGTCTGCTCAAGTGAGGAAATTCCTGTGGCTCCGCCAAACAACAGTGCGCCTTCCCTCAAAATTCTGTCTGCGGCGACGACGATCGCTGCTGACACGAGGACAAACCGCATACGCCGCGCCGTCTTGCTGCCAACGGAAATCACTCGCCATTTCGGGCTCCGCGTTGCCAGGACTGCGCTCGCTGCGCCGTCGACCAGCATGATCCATATGAAGCCGCTCCAGATCGCACGGGCGAAGGGACCAGAGTCCTGGTCGATTACACCGAGTAGGATCAGCGCCTGATAGAATACGAGGCCGCCAACAATGGCGGGGGCGGCGCGAACCAGCGTGCGCAGGGCCGCAACGAGGATCCGACGCGACGGCATCGGCTCCATGGCCTCAACTGTCTGGCTGATGCGGCGGTTCGCCCAAGACCGTACTGGAAGATTCATGAGCAAAGCGAAAATGAATGCGGCAGCGATCAGACCCAGCGTACGCGCGAGTGTTCCGGCTTCAGACTGGGCGCTGAACCAGGCGGTCGATCGTCGTTTCGCTTCGTTTGCGCCGGTCTGGAAGGCGCTGAACGCCTTCGATAATTCCCCCTTCATGAAAACGGCGGGGCGACGATTGAGCAACTGGTTATAGAAAGCCGATCGCCTTGCCTGGGCGATCTCGGTGAGCAGCCTCGTAATCTCTTGCTGATTGACCTGCAACTGGGCTGAAGCCTTTTCCATGCGGGTCAGGTCATCGTTCAGCGCGTCCCTCCGCTCCGTAACGCTTGGCGCTTCTCCATCAATGGGATCGCCAAGGCGGTCGAGGTCGGCCCGAAGCGCGGCCTCTCGGTCGTAGAGCCTGTCTTCCAGACTGCCGGTTCTCGCCCGGTCAGTCGCCAATTGTTCTCTTAGGTCAATGAGATCAACGTCAGATTCTGTCAAATCGATCGCAAGCCGCGTCACCCGCTCGGTTTGCTCGTCGATAACCGTTTCGATGTCATTGGTTTGCGCGTCGGCCTGAAAGACAAATGTCGACGCGATCCACACGGCGGCGAGGACGAGAAAACGCATGTTCGACTTTCTGTTCGCTGAACTCATGGCGTAACCTGAGTTGAGCTGAAATGCCAATTTCGGCAAGCGATGACGCTGCGCGCCAATTCTAGAGAGGCTTTGTGGTGATATCTGGAGATGGACCGCTCATCGCCGGATGCGCCGTTGGCCAGGACGAAGCGGTGATTGATGCATGGGCTCGCAGATCGGCCGCGGAGGACTTGTTTACGTGTTCCAGCGTCTGGGCTGGATGAGATAGCGGCCAACCCGGGAGCTGCGATGATCCTGATGCGAGCTTAGGACGCCTTCTCCCAGGTCGCTTTCTTCCGGTAGATCGTGGACGGATCGATCTGCAATTTCTTGGCCGCAGCCACGATATTCCCACGGCTCAAAGCGATGGCGCGCTCAATCGCTTTCTTCTCCGTCAGCCATAACGGCTCCATCCCATGTTCTGGCTCTGGACCCGCAGCGGCTAAACCAATCTGGGCGACGACGTTCGATGCTTGCGGCACACTGGCACTGCCGGCCGCAAGCTGCGGGAAATCGGCCCGGCATAGCTCGCCTTCAGCCTTGAGGACCACCAATTGCCGAACGAGATTTTCAAGCTCACGTACATTGCCCGGCCAGGCATGGGAGAGCATCCATTCTTCAGCATCTCTCGAGAAGCCGGAGAACTGCTTGCCTTCCTCCTTCGCGAACTGACTCAGGAATTGCTCTGCCAACAGAAGAATATCTGCGCCGCGTTCGCGAAGTGGCGGCAGAGACACGGGAATGACATGGAGTCGGTAGTACAGGTCTTCGCGCAACCGTCCGGATCGTACTGCATCAAGCGGATCGCGGTTCGTCGCCGCAACGATACGAATATTGGCCCTACGCACTTTCGTTTCACCAACACGATTGTATTCGCCGAGTTGAAGGAACCTCAGCAATTTGGGTTGCAGATCAACGGGCATCTCGCCGAGTTCGTCGAGGAACAGGGTTCCACCTTCGGCAAGT
>JBCBWQ010000064.1:0-11873 GCA_039817025.1 Pseudomonadota bacterium
ATTTGTCCGGCGCAGGATGCGATCGGCCTGCGCGTCATCATTCGACACCATCAGAAGCGGCTGGATGTCCCGGTCTGCCAGCATTTGGGTCACCAACCCCCGCATGAGCCCTTCGTCCTCTTCGGTGAGCGCGCCATGTTTCACGGGGTTGGCTTTCGCATCAATAATGGCCTGAGCGATGATTGTGTTTACCCCGATGCCATAGGTGTAGAGCGCCGGTTCCTCGAGGAACAAACGGTTATAGTACCGCGCTGATTGATCTGGATTGAGTTCCGCCATCGATGTGTAGAACGATCCTCGGCAATATTTCGAGGCTGAATTTTTCGCAGCCGTCAGACCGTCTCGCGTCAGATCGAGGATTGCATCAACGTGTTTGACGTCGGCGCTGTAAAGCGTGCGCTGGTTGCGGCGCGCAACGTCTGCGGCAGCATCAATAACCAACTTTTGCAGGTGTGCCTCCGTAGCATCCGGGCGTACAGCAATTTTTCCGCGCAGCGCTTCAAAGGTTGCCGGGTCTGCCTTTTCCAGCACTGCGAAATAGGCCTTCGACGCCTCATCGGACAGGCGGGTGAGCGGACCGGTCGCCTCTACTAGCTCCGCTTCTGGGCCAGATGACGTGCCGGCGAACAGATCCGGCCCCTTCAGCGCAAAGAGGAATACGACAGCAATCAGAACCAGTGTACCGACCGCAAAGATCAGGTTCTCGCGACCGCCCATACCGGTCGAGTTACGCGCATCATAGGTCATTGGCCCGCCCTTGAAGTCACTTCACTTGCGGACCTTAACCCGGCAGGTGCTGCCAAACGGTTAGCGGCGCACCGGTCTACACAGACACAACGCCTGGGCCCGGCGGGTCAGAATACAGGGCATCAACCAGATTGGCACGCCGATCGATCACGCAACGCTGATTCACGTAGCCCTTGTCGGTTATTTCCCCGGCGTCGATGGATGGCGGCTCTGTCATCACCACAAAGCGTTTGATGCGCCTTGACGATCCAGGCTCACCTGCATTGAACGCTTTCACTTTCTCCGCGAGATCTTCAGAGAACTGCCAGAACGCGGTCTGCATATCGCCGCCAGCTTTCGCAACGTATGCCTCCATCGCTGCGGGTGATGGCCAGACCATCGCGCTTGCAAACACCTTATCCTGTCCAGCGATCACCGCGTCAAAGATCAGCGGCGAACAGGCCGCGACGAAATCGGGCCGCAGCACTCCGACGCTGACCCACGTCCCGGATGACAGTTTGAAATCCTCGCCGACGCGGCCGTCAAACACGATGCCCTGCCCAGGGTCCTCCGGATCGACAAAGGTCGCCGCATCGCCAAGGCAATAAAAGCCCTCCTCGTCATAGACTTCGGCGTTCTTGCCAGGAAGGTCGAGATAACCAGGCATCACGCTCGGCCCCTTCACACGAACCTCAAGCTTGTCCCCGACAGGGGCAAGCTTGAGTTCCATGCCTGGCAGAGGAAGGCCAATGAGGCCAACGCGTTCGACTTCCCAGTGAACGACCGTAATGCCTTGCGTCTCCGTCGCTCCATACATGGTCACGATGGGAATACGCCGGCCTGTTGCCTTGATCGCCAGTGCCTGAAGCCGGTCATAGAGATCATCGGAGAGCGTCGCACCGCCGTAGGCCACTTGTCGCATATTCGCGAAAAAGGCGTGGAGCAGGTCTTCATCCTCCTCCATCGCTTCGGCCAGCATCGCCAGCGCGATGGGCGCGGTTCCGAACGTATGCGGCTTGCAATCGCGCACATTTCGGATCGTCTCCCCGAAAAGCGCTGGCGTCGGTTTGCCTCCATCGATCCAGAGCGTCCCACCGTTCCAGAGCACGCCGTTGAAATTCACATTCGAGCCGGAGATGTGGTTCCATGGAAGCCAGTCGAGGAACTGGCTGACGTCGCTTGGATCATAGTCCGGGTCGCGCGCATCATCGCGAAGCCCCTCCGTGCCGGCAATCATCGAGCACATGGCCCCTTGCGTCGTCGGCACCGGTTTCGGCATGCCAGTTGATCCGGATGTGAAGAGATACTTGCCGACACTGTCATCGTTAAGCCTGTCCATGGCCGCCACCACGGCGTCGGTGACAGGCGTTGCAGCAAGTTTATCGTAGGGCTCAGCCCCCTCTCCTTGCGCGGTAAAGACCTTCACACCTGCAAGATCCAGCGCTGCCAACGCGGGTTTGAACGGCTCAAGGACTTCGGCGAAAACAACCTTCGGTCGCACGGCTCCGAAGCAGTGCTTCAGCTTTTCAAAGTCGCTCGTCATCAACGAATAAGGCACCGAGATGGGCGCAGCGGGCGCGCCCATCTTTTGCGCTGCCAGCATGACGAGTCCGGTCTTGATGGAGTTACCTGAAAGGATCATCACCGGCGCGTCAGGCCCGGCTCCCAAGTCGAGGAACGCCTGCGCAAGGCTGTCGGTGATCCGCTTGGCCTCGCCATAGGTCACGTGGACCCACGCATCCGTCTTGGGATCGCGCTCCTTCATAAAGGGGCGGTCAGGATGCTCGCCGGCGCGCTGGTCCAGCGCATGCGGCACCGTCCTCGGGCGGTCGCCCGGCGCATGGCGCTGTTTCAGGTAGACCGTCCCATCGTCGAGCCTGCGAAAGTCGACATCAGGTTGCTTTTGCGCGATTGGCCGAAATGGCGGTAGCGGCTGTCCATCAGCCATGGTTCATCCTCCCGAATTTTTTCAGGAGCTTACCGGCAAGATGGCGGGCTGGGAACAGGTCTCTGGATAGCGGGCGCGAACTTACCCGACGCGGCGTTCGTGGTCTTTCCAGTACGGCTCGCGCAATTCACGCCTGAGAATCTTGCCAGATGGATTGCGCGGCAGGGCATCGATGAGATCCACGGATTTGGGGCATTTGTAGCCAGCGATCCGTTCCTTTGCGTAAGCGATGACCTCCTCTGGGGATGGATTGGCATCGGGCTTGGGAACAATGATCGCCTTCACGGCCTCTCCCCATTTTTCATCCGGTACGCCGATCACAGCCACGTCTGCGACACCCGGATGCCCAAAGATCGCATTCTCAACCTCCGCCGGATACACATTCTCTCCGCCGGAAACGATCATGTCCTTCACCCGGTCATGGATGAACAGGAAGCCGTCCCCGTCGAAATAGCCCGCATCGCCTGTGTAGAAAAAGCCGTTCTGGATCGCCTCCGCTGTTGCGTCCGGGCGGTTCCAGTATCCCTTCATCACGAAGTTTGACATGATCACGATCTCGCCAACGTCGCCGGTCGGCACAGGCGCGCCCGTGTCATCGACACACCGCACGACTGCGCCCGGCCAGGGCACACCGCAGGAGCGCAACTTGCCCCAGCTCGGATCATGCGCTTCCGGCGACAGGAACGTCCCGGCCCCGACCGTCTCGGTCAGGCCGTAAAGCTGGGTGAACCGTGCACCCATGATATCGACCGCGGTCTTGAGGAGGTCTTCGGTGATGGGCGACGCCCCATAGAAAACCTGTTTGAGATTTGAAAAATCCGTTTCCCGCACGTTTGGAATCTGGGTCAGCATCAGGATCACCGCCGGCACCCAGAATGCATGGACGATCTTTTGCTCGGGGATCAGCTGCAGGATCTGCATCGGGTCGATCTCGCGAACGACCACCGTCTTCGCCCCCTGCGCCGCTGCGAGAATGCCGACATTGACCCCCGCCACATGGAAAAGCGGCATGCAATTCATCACCGCTTCGCCCGCACCATAACTGGACCATTCCAGCACCGCGGCCTGGCTGAAGAAGCCCATATAGTTTTCGTCCGAGAGCATCACGCCTTTGGGCAGGCCGGTCGTGCCGGATGTGTAGAGCTGGATGACGTCATCATCATCCTGAATCTCAAGCATGGGATCGGTGTCGTCCTGACCGTCGCGCCAGTCGGCATAGCTTGGCCAATCGGGATGGCCACCATCGATTGCGACAATGAGCTTGAGCGCCGGGCACTCATCCTTGATCTGCTCAATTGTGTCGTAGAACTCCTTGGCAACAAACAAGACGCTCGCGCCGCTATCGGACAGGATGAACTGGGTTTCCGGCGGGGCGAGCCGGTTGTTGATCCCGGCCATGGCCATCCGCGCTTTCGCGCAGCCGAACATCATCTCGTAATAAACATCGAGGTTCTTGCCTAAATAGCCGATCCGGTCGCCAATTTGCGCGCCAGCGGTTTTCAGGCCGTTGGCCACCTGAGACGCGCGCCGATCAAGCGCCGCAAAGCTCGTCTCCTTGTCCTCAAACCACAACGCAACCGCATCCGGGCGTGTCCTGGCCTGCACGCGGGTGATGTCGGCCACATGTTTGATAGCGTCGAGATCGATCATGCTGTTTCACTCCCAAGGTTCACCGATCATACCGCCGGTCTTTAGCAATCCAAGCTAGTCATCCCTGCGCGTTGGTCTACACCTCGGCGGGAGAATCCGCAGACAAGGAACCCAATAGATGACCCAAGGCCTGTCCACTCGCGCCATCCATGCCGGTGCCGCCCCTGATCCCGTTACGGGGAGCCGCGCGCCGACCATCCACCAGACCTCATCCTTCGTGTTCAAGGATGCCGACCACGCCGCCAAACTGTTCGCTCTGCAGGAATTTGGCGATATCTATACGCGCATCGGCAACCCGACTGTTTCGGCACTGGAGGCCCGGATCGCGGACCTTGAGGGCGGCACGGCAGCGCTCGGCGTCGCTTCAGGCCATGCTGCACAAGCACTTGCCTTCCACGTCCTGATGGAGCCCGGATGCAACATCGTCGCCGCAAAGCAGCTGTATGGCGGCTCCATCAACCAGCTCTCCCACGCCTTCAAGAAATTCGGCTGGGAGGTGCGCTGGGCCGATATCGATGACACCGCGAGCTTTGAAGCGGCCATCGATGAGAACACCCGCGCGATCTTTACCGAAAGCCTCGCCAATCCCGGCGGACTCGTCACCGATATGGCAGCCATCGCGAAGATCGCGAATGCCGCAGGCGTCCCCTACCTTGTCGACAACACAATGGCGTCCCCCGCCCTCTGCCGTCCGCTTGAGCACGGGGCAGACATCGTCTTGCAAAGCCTGACCAAGTTCATCGGCGGCCACGGCAACTCCATCGGTGGTGCCATCATTGATGGCGGCAAGTTCGACTGGACGGCCAACGCTGCGAAATTTCCAACGATGGCGAGCCCTCAGAGCTACTACAACGACCTCGTCTTCGCCGACGGCTTTGGCGCGCTGCCACTCGGTCCGGACGGTGCGGCCGTCGACATCAGCTTCGCCATCGCCTGCCGCGCCTTTTCCCTGCGCGACCTTGGCCCTGCCCTGTCGCCTTTCAATGCCTTCATGATCCTGACCGGCTGCGAAACCCTGCCCCTGCGCATGGCCAAACACTGCGACAATGCGCTTGAGGTCGCGTCATGGCTACAGGATCATCCGGGCGTCAGCTGGGTGCGTTATGCTGGCCTGCCGGATGACCCCCACCATGAACGGGCAGCAACCTACCTTCCCGATGGAGCAGGTGCGGTCTTCACATTTGGCCTCAAGGGCGGCTACGACGCCGGCAAGGCGCTCGTGGAATCGGTCAAACTCTTCAGCCACCTCGCCAATATTGGCGACACCCGCTCGCTGATCATCCACCCGGCATCGACCACCCACAGCCAACTCAGTGATGAGCAGAAAACCGCCGCGGGTGCTGCGCCTGATACTGTACGGCTGTCGGTCGGCATCGAAGACGCCTCCGATATCGTAGCAGACCTTGATCAGGCGCTCGCGAGCCTCTGATCACGACGGGGCCCTTCCCTCTCCAAGCGAACCGGGCCACAACTCCGGATCGCTTCAGGGGAGGCTCAGACCATGGCAGACGCGCGCAGCATCATCCTGCACCAGTACGAGACCTCACCCTTCTCGGAAAAGATCCGTCTCGCCCTGCGCCTGAAGAACCTCGCCTGGTGCGCTGTCGACGCACCCGTGATCATGCCAAAACCCGATCAGGTCACCCTCACGGGCGGATATCGGCGCACACCGATCATGCAAATCGGCGCGGACGTCTATTGCGATACAGCGATCATCCTGCGCGAGCTTGAGCGCCGTTTTCCAATGCCAAGCCTGACCCTGCCCGGCCATGAGGGCTTGTCCGCCATGGTCGGTGCCTGGTCAGACCGGCTCTGGTTCCAAGCCTCGGTCGCCGTGATATTCGGCGAAATCGGCGAGCATGTCCCTGAAGACTTCAAGGAAGACCGGACGGCCTTGTCTGGCCGCGACTTTGACACCGAGGCCATGAAAGCCGTCGCCCCCATGATGCGCGACCAGTGGCGCAGTCAATTGATGTGGATCGAGGAACGGCTCTCCGGCGGTAAGGGAGCAGGTGCCGGCCTGTACCTGGTCGGCATGAAGCCTGGCCTTGTGGACGTCCACGCCCACATGAACATCTGGTTTGTGAAACGAAACGTGCCGGATTTCATCGAGACTTGCTTTGAGACCGCACCGCTCGCACGCGCCTGGTATGAACGCCTGGAGGAAGCCGAAGGGCAGGCCCCGGAAATGGTGTCCGGCAGCGATGCCGTCGCCATCGCAAAACAGGCCGCCCCGCGCCTTGTTGCGGCGAGTACATCCCACGAAGCGCTGAACCTCGCGCCCGGCGATGATGTCGCCATTGCTCCGGATGATTACGGCAAGGACTGGGTCACCGGTGAGCTGGTCCATGCCGACGCTCAAAGGGTTATCGTGCAGCGAATCGACGAGACTGCCGAAACCCTGCATGTCCATTTCCCACGCGCAGGCTACGTCCTGCGCAGGGCGTAGTCGCGAGCCTGGCCTCCTTGAGAACCCTGCCTTGGCTTTGCCCAGAATCGCGGGCACGCTCATCCGCCATGCTTCGATTGTTTCTGTTCCTGTCCGCCTTGGTGGTTGCCGGTTGCACGACAGCGCCGCCTCCATCGCCCCCTTCGCCAGAGCCGGTTGCAGTTCCAGCGCCCCCCCTTGCCCGCACTCCGATCGTCACGCCGGCAGACTTCGAAGCCCTGCCCGGCTGGCGTGCCGCCGCGATGGCCCCCGGCGTCACGGCCTTTGCACGCAGTTGCGGTGTAATCGTCAAACGCCCGGACGAAGCGCTGCTCTCGAATGCTGCGCCATGGGCAGGGACCATCGCTGACTGGCGAAGGACATGTGAGGCGATGACGTCCATCGTCGACGAAGCCAGCGCCCGAACCATGATGGAAATCCTGTTCAGGCCCGTGGAGATCATCGACCCTGAAGGAAAGCCCCGCTTCACCGGCTACTTCGAGCCGTCCATTGAGGCGAGCGCGGTCCCCGTTGGTGCTTTCACCGCGCCGGTTCCCGGCCCGCCGGACGATCTGGTGCAGATAGGCGGCAAACCGCACCAGCGCCTGCAGAACGGATCCACACAGCCCTACCCGCCGCGAGCAAAGATCAGCCCGCAAAATATCCTCGGCTACGCCCATCCCGCCGATGTCTTCTTCCTCCAGATCCAGGGATCGGGCCGATTGATCTTTCCCGACGGACGCACCATCCGCGCCGCCTACCACGCCCATAATGGACAGCCCTTCCGCTCGACCGCCAACTGGTTGATGCGCAGTGGCAAGATCACACGCGGTGAGGCCTCGATGCAGGGCATTCGAGCCTGGATGGATCGTGTGTCTCCATCCGAGGCGACAGAGGCCATGAATGCAAACCCCCGATATGTCTTCTTTGAAGCCCGCCCGGAGGGCGATCCGGCGCTTGGCCCGAACGGAGCCCAGGGCGTCCCGCTCACGCCCTTCGGCTCCCTCGCCGTGGACACAGACCTTCACCCCCTTGGCATTCCCATGTTCGTCCAGACCACAGCCCCCGGCCTCGGCGGGGACTGGTCAGGCCTGATGATTGCGCAGGACACGGGCGGGGCGATCAACGGCCCTGTGCGCGGCGATATCTATTTCGGCACCGGAGATGAAGCCGGTCAGCGCGCCGGTACGATGAACGCTCCTGGTCGCAAATGGGTGCTTTTACCCCGTTCTGTAGCAGCAGCATTGCAACGCGCCGATGGGGCCGCGCCCTCGACCTGAACGGCGCTTGCATTCCCGCAATAAGCCGCGATTGTAGGGGGGCCGGAAGGGGAGCCCGCCATGAGAATCCTGATCACCGCATTGCTTGGCCTGTCAGTGCTGACACTTGCGGCCTGCCAGATGGCGAGCAACAGCGTGAACGCCGTTGCTGATATGGCGACCCCTGATTACGATCCACTGACGCAGGACCCTGAGCTATCCGTTGCCTTTCCGCCTGCGCTTGAGGAGCTCAACTTCCAGAGCCAAGGGGCGCGCCTGAACGGCCTCATCTATGTTGCCAATGGCGAAGGCCCGCACCCGACCGTCGTCCTGCTGCATGGCTATCCTGGCAATGAGAAAAATCTGGACCTGGCCCAAGACCTGCGCCGCGCCGGATTCAATATCCTGTTTTTCCACTATCGCGGCGCCTGGGGATCGGGGGGTCGCTTCAGCTTTGCCAATGGAATCGAGGATGTTGGCGCTGCACTGGACTTCCTACGCGATCCCGAAACGGCGCGCACCTACCGCGTGGACCCGAACAAGATCACCCTGATTGGGCACTCCTATGGCGGCTTCACAGCCCTTCAGGCCGCAGCAAAGGACGACAGTGTAACCTGCGTCGGTGGCATGGCTGCGGCAGACTTTGGCGCGATTGCATCGAGCTTTGAAAACGCACCGCAGGCCCAGGCGCGCTTCTCCGCCTATGCCGACTCTCTCACCATGCTTGCTGGACAAACCGGCGCCTCCGCCATTGCCGAGCTTGATGCAAATCGGCTGGGCTTTGATCTGCGTGCCCTTTCGGGGGCGTTGGATGGCAAACGCGTTCTGCTCGTTGCAGCCCGCAGCGACACGGCAGTTCCCGCAGATCGCATCCACACGCCCATGGTCGCGGCGTATTCGGCGAACGCCGGCATCGATCTGGAGCATAAGCTCTTACCCGGCGATCACTCTTTCTCATGGAGCCGCAAGGCGTTGAGCCGGACCGTGCTGCGCTGGGTCGAGGACTGCCGCTAAGGGGCTATGAATCGCATCGGCTGCGCCCTAGATCGCGCCCATGTCAAAGCGACGCCTGAAACCGGAAGAACAGCGTGCCTGGGCGCGTGTGGCGCGAAGCGTCAAAGCGCTGCCCGGCACACCGGCGCCAGACCCGGGCCCGGCCCCGCTTGATCAGGACGCCGTCGAGCGTGCCCTTTCCGCGCCGTCGACAGCCCAGCCTCGCCCGACGATACAGGCGGCCTATCCGCCGCGCCTCACGGCACCGGCCGACCGCAGCCGTGAACGCCGCATCAAGCGCGGCCAAACAGCCATCGCCGCCCGCTTCGACCTGCACGGCCACACCCAGGACAGCGCCCATCGCGCCCTTCCGGTCTTCCTGTCATCACAGCGATCAGCCGGCGCGCGATGCGTCCTCGTCATCACGGGAAAGGGCCGCGCCGGTGAAGGGGTGCTCCGCCGTAATTTCCTGCGCTGGCTGCAAACACATGACGCCCGCGCCCTGGTGTCAGGTTACGCAGAAGCCCACGCCAAGCATGGCGGTGGCGGAGCGTTTTACGTCTTTTTGAGACGACTCTGACGGCGCTTTCTGCGGGCTGATCCGAACGCCGCCCCATGGCGTACCAAGGGCATGTGTTCTCGTCGGCCAACAGACATCCAAACACTTGCTGGCAGCCTCGCAGCCCTCATCCTCGCAGGCTGCGCCGCTGCGCCGCCCGTGGCGGCGAGCCCGTCCCCCGCAGAATCCGATCTGGTCGGCAGGTGGACTGTCTCCCTTTATTTCAGCCCGACAGCGCCGCCATCCTCCACGACCATGGAGGTGACCAGCGTTGACGAGACAGGCACGATGACGGGAACATTTTACGGAACACCGTTCGACAGCGCCAAGGCGACCTTACGCGGCGATGTCGTCATTTTCGCCCTGCTCACCGAGGACGGAACAGGCCCCTACGCCACGTCCGGCCGACTTGGGGCGGGCGATCAGATTGAGGGACAAACCCTCTCGACCGGGCGGGACTTCATCATGGCCTGGACAGCCGAGCGCCAGGAGCCCTGATCAACCCCCTCCCCGGCCCGACTTCTCGTCGAGCCCGGATCGCCCTTCTCGCGCAGCGAGGGCTTCGCCGACATCTTCGAGAGATATCCCCCGTGATTTCAGCGCCACCCACATATGGTACAAAACATCTGCGGCCTCGGCCGTAATATCGGCCTCGTGTTGGGCCGATACGGCAATGGCGAACTCCACAGCCTCCTCACCAAACTTCTTGCCCGCCTCCAGCGGTCCCAACGAAAGCAGTTTCGCGGTATAGGATTCCGACGCATCGGCAGAAGCGCGCGCATCAATCGTCGTCGCCAGTCGACCGAGGGCACCAAACAGTACCGCTCCAGCGCCAAGCGCATTGGACTTTGCCATGATCGTCTCCTCGCCCTAGACCGGCCGCACCGGTGCGCCAGCTTCGCCCAGCGCCGATCGCGCCTCTGCCAGCGTCGCCTCCCCAAAATGGAAGATCGACGCCGCCAGCACGGCACTTGCCCCCGCTTCAAGCACGGCCGGGGCGAGGTCGTCCACGCCGCCTGCGCCGCCGGAGGCCACCACAGGGACCCGCACCGCATCGCAAACCGCCTTCAGCATCGGCAGGTCATATCCCGCCTTGGTGCCGTCGCGGTCCATTGAGGTCAGCAGGATTTCCCCCGCTCCCCGCTGCGCAGCGTCCTTAGCATAGGCCACAGCGTCGATCCCGGTGCCGCGACGGCCGCCATGGGTAAACACCTCATAGCCACCGTTCCCATCCGCCCGCGCATCAATCGCAACCACAACGCATTGCCGACCCGCCTTCGCAGCGCAGCGCGTGATCAAATCGGGGTCGGCCACCGCGGCCGAATTGATCGCCACCTTGTCAGCACCGGCCCTGAGCAGCGCCACCATATCATCCGCCGACCGAACGCCCCCGCCGACCGTCAGCGGCATGAAGCACTGCTCAGCCGTGCGCGTGACGATATCCAGCATCGTCCCGCGCCCCTCATGGGACGCCGTGATATCGAGAAAGCAAAGCTCGTCCGCCCCCTGCTCGGAATACGCCTTTGCCAGCGCAACCGGGTCCCCCGCATCGCGCAGGTCGACGAAATTGACACCCTTGACGGTACGCCCGTCCTTCACGTCCAGGCAGGGAATGATGCGCGTTTTAAGCATGCGCCGCCTCCAGCGCTGCACCCGCATCAATATCCCCGTCATAGAGCGCCCTGCCCAGAATCGCACCCGCAACGGCCCGCTTGCCCGCGCTCGCCCGCAGCGCAGAAATATCCTCCACGCCCTTAACCCCGCCCGACGCGATCACCGGGATGTTCACTGCGTTCGCCAGGCCTTGCGTAAACGCAACATTGACCCCCGTCTTCATGCCGTCGCGTCCGATATCCGTCGCGATGATCGCCGCCACGCCGCAGCCCTCGAAAGCGCGCGCGAGTTCGATCGCTTCCATGTCCGACGTCTCCGCCCAGCCCTCCACCGCGACCAGACCATTTACCGCGTCAATGCCCACCGCCACACGCCCCGGCAGCGCCGCTGCTGCAGACTTCACCAGCTCAGGGTCGCGCAGCGCCGCCGTGCCGAGGATGACCCGGTCCACCCCTGCCTCGAGCCAAGCGTCGATCTGCGCCCGCGTGCGAATGCCGCCGCCGAGCTGCACAGGCGCATCCGTCGCCTTCAGGATCGCACGCACAGCCTCGCCATTGGCGCTGGTTCCGGCGAAGGCACCGTCGAGGTCGACCACGTGGAGCCGGTCAAAGCCCATGGCGCGAAATCGCGCGGCCTGGTCGCCAGGATCGTCATTGAAGGTCGTCGCCTGGTCCATCGCGCCGCGGATCAGGCGTA
>JBCBWQ010000065.1:0-11728 GCA_039817025.1 Pseudomonadota bacterium
GCTCATCGAAGCGGGGCATGCGACCGAAGACGAACTGAAAGAGATTGACCGGGACATTCGCAAAGTCGTCCAGGCATCGGCGGACTTTGCACAAGAGAGCCCCGAGCCCGATCCGTCCGAGCTCTACACTGACGTGCTCGTGGAGGCCTAGGCGATGCATCTCGCGCAGCTCAATATCGGAGAAGTTCTCTTTCCGACCGACGATCCACGGATGGCTGGCTTCACGGACCGCATCGATGTCGTCAACGCGCTCGCGGACCGGGCCGACGGCTTTATCTGGCGCATGGTTGACGACACGTCGGACACCGATGGCGCGCTCGACCTGCGTTTGCCAGGTGCCGCGGACACGCTGGTCAACATGTCCGTCTGGCGCGACGTGGAGAGCCTTTACCAATACGTCTATAAGACCGCGCATGCGAAAGTGATGCGGGACCGCGCGGACTGGTTTGTACCTCTCAAGACAAGGCACATGGTTCTGTGGTGGGTACCCGAAGGCCATATTCCTGACCTCACCGAAGCGCGCGACAAGCTTGAACACCTGAAAGCGAACGGGCCCACGCCGCACGCCTTTGACTTCGATTCACCGTTCGACGGGGCCGGCGCGCCGATCATCTCCGTATTTCCCAAGAAGGACTGCGCCTGATGGCTGTCGAAATTCTCATGCCCGCCCTGTCGCCCACAATGGAAGAGGGCACCCTCGCAAAGTGGCTAAAGGCCGAGGGTGATGAGATCGCATCCGGCGATGTGATTGCTGAGATCGAGACCGACAAGGCAACCATGGAAGTCGAAGCGGTCGACGAAGGCGTCCTCGCGAAGATCATGGTGCCCGAAGGCACAGAGGGCGTGAAAGTAAATGCCGTTATCGCGATGCTCGCTGAAGATGGCGAAGACGCGAGCGCCGTTGAAGCCGCTCCAGAGCGCGTTGACAGCGGTGAGGGCTCAAGTGGGTCAGACGCAGATGAAGTATCTGAACCGTCTGGTGCCGTTGCGCCGCCAAAGCCGGACATGCGCGTCGCAGATGAGGCCGCGCTTCCTGAGGGGACGACCTTCACCGCGACGACGGTGCGTGATGCCTTGCGCGATGCGATGGCCGAGGAAATGCGCCGCGACGAGAGCGTGTTTGTGATGGGTGAGGAAGTTGCCGAATACCAGGGCGCGTACAAAGTCACCCGCGAATTGCTCCAGGAGTTCACCGCCCGCCGCGTGATCGATACGCCGATCACGGAGCATGGGTTCGCAGGCCTCGGTGTCGGCGCGGCCTTTGGTGGCCTGCGCCCGATCATTGAGTTCATGACCTTCAACTTCGCCATGCAGGCCATCGATCATATCATCAATTCTGCAGCGAAAACGCTCTACATGTCCGGCGGCCAGATGGGGTGCCCCATCGTCTTCCGGGGACCGAACGGTGCAGCGTCCCGCGTGGCGGCGCAGCACAGTCAGGACTATTCCGCGTGGTACGGCCAGGTGCCGGGCCTGAAGGTGGTTGCGCCTTACGACGCTGCCTCCGCCAAGGGGCTGTTGAAGGCCGCGATCAGAGATCCGAACCCGGTCGTCTTCCTCGAGCATGAGTTGCTCTATGGTGAGAGCTTCGATGTTCCAGATCTCGACGACTATGTCCTGCCGATCGGCAAAGCGGCGGTGAAGCGCGAGGGGGCGCACGTCACGCTCGTCGCGCATTCCCGTATGGTCGGCTTCGCATTGGCTGCTGCCGAACAGCTCGCGGGCGAGGGGATCGATGCGGAAGTCATCGACCTGCGCACAATCCGTCCGCTGGACACCGACACGGTCATAGAGAGCGTCAAGAAGACGAACCGCATCGTCTGTTGCGAAGAGGGTTGGGGTCAGCATGGCGTCGGCGCGGAAATCGCGGCCGTCGTCGCCGTGCAGGCGTTCGATTATCTCGACGCCCCGCCCATGCGCGTCCACCAGAAAGACGTGCCGCTGCCTTACGCGGCAAACCTCGAAGCATTGAGTTTGCCAGGCGCAGCGGACATCGTCGAAGCGGCTCGCGCCGTTTGTGAGGGGATGTAGGAGACACCCATGCCCATCAACATCACCATGCCTGCGCTGTCGCCTACCATGGAGGAGGGCACGCTTGCCAAGTGGCTTGTCAAACCCGGCGACAAGGTCGAGCCCGGCGACATCATCGCCGAAATCGAAACTGACAAGGCGACGATGGAAGTCGAAGCTGTGGATGAGGGGACAGTCGCGAAAATCCTGGTTGAGGGCGGCACTGAGGGCGTAGCGGTAAACGCAGTGATCGCCGTTCTGGCGGAAGAAGGCGAGGATGCGGGGGCCGTGGATGCTGCGCCTGAGAAAGCGCCCGCGCCGAAGGCTGACGCGAAACCTGAGCCTGCGCCGGATACCGCACCGACCGCCAAACCTGAATCAAAGCTCGCTTCAACGCCGGTGACGCTGCAAGACGGTGACCGGATCAAGGCGTCGCCTCTGGCCAAGCGGATCGCTGCGCTGAGGGGCATCGACCTTTCGACGCTGAAGGGTACCGGCCCCCACGGCCGGATCGTGAAGAAAGATGTTGAGGGTGCTCAGCCTGGTGCAGCCAACTTACCCGCCGCTGGCAGCGCGCCGACCTCTCCAGATGGGCTGATCCTGCCGCAGGTTTTGGATGACCGCGTCTACGCCCCGGATACGTACGAGATGAAGCCGCTGGACGGCATGCGCAAAACGGTTGCGCGTCGCCTGACTCAGAGCTTCATGCAAGTGCCGCATTTCCCGCTGACCGTCGACATCGAGCTTGATGAGCTGCTCCACGCGCGCAAGGGCATCAACGCCGCCGCGCGCGAGGGCGTGAAGGTCTCGGTCAATGACATGCTCATCAAGGCCGCTGCCATGGCGCTCATGGACGAGCCGGATTGCAATGCATCGTACACGGACAACGGCATTGCGTATCACAAATCTGCGCATGTTTCGGTAGCCGTCGCCATAGATGGCGGCTTAATCACACCGGTGATTTTCAATGCCGAAAGAAAAGGCCTTCAACAGATCTCCGAAGAGATGAAGGACCTTGCGATGCGCGCCCGCGAGCGCAAGCTGAAGCCACAAGAATACATGGGCGGGACGTTCTCGATCTCGAACCTTGGAATGTTCGGCATCAGGAACTTTGCCTCAATCATCAATCCGCCAGAAGGCATGATCCTGTCTGTTGGGGCGGGCGATAAGCGTCCCATCGCGCGCGACGACGGCACGCTGGGCGTTGCGACTGTGATGAGCGTCACGCTGACCTGCGATCACCGCGTTATCGGCGGCGCAGAGGGCGCAAAATGGCTGCAGGCCTTCAAGCGCTATGTGGAAACGCCTGAGGCAATGTTGCTTTAGACCATCAGGAGGCCGACATGGCTGACCAATTCGACCTCATCGTTGTAGGATCAGGTCCCGGCGGTTATGTCGCCGCGATCCGCGCTTCGCAGCTTGGAATGAAGACGGCCATCGTTGAGAAGGAGTCTCTTGGCGGGGTGTGTCTAAACTGGGGCTGTATCCCAACCAAGGCGTTGCTCCGCTCGGCAGAGGTGCTGCATTTAGCGAAGACCGCAGAGCATTATGGCCTCAAACCCATGAAGCCCGAGGTGGACCTGCCAGCAGTGGTGAAGCGCTCGCGCGATGTCGCAAAACAGCTGTCCGGCGGCGTGAAGCACCTGATGAAGAAGAACAAGATCGAGGTGATCGAAGGCACGGCGCGGCTGGAAAAAGGCAAGCCAGCGCCGAAGGTTGTCGTGAAGGGCGCGGACGGGAAAGAGACGGCGTACAACGCGAAGAACGTTATCCTTGCGACCGGCGCTAGGGCGCGGAGTATTCCGCAAGCGGGCCTCGAACCGGACGGCAAGCTGATCTGGACCTATCGCGAGGCCATGGTTCCGGATGTGATGCCGAAGCGCCTGCTGGTCATTGGTTCCGGTGCCATCGGGATCGAGTTTGCGAGCTTCTACAATGAACTGGGCTCGGACGTGACGGTCGTGGAGATGGTCGACCGCATTTTGCCTGTGGAGGACGAAGAGATCTCCGCGATGGCCAGGAAACAGTTCGAACGCCAGGGCATCACCATTCACACGAAAGCCGGCGTAAAGGGGCTGAAAGCGGGCAAGGATACCGTCACCGCTGACATCGATGTTGGTGGAAAGACTGAGAAGCATGAGTTTGACCGGGTCATTCTTGCTGTTGGTATCGTCGGCAATGTTGAGGGGCTCGGGCTGGAGGCGCTTGGGGTCAAAGTTGAAAAGACGCACGTTGTTGTCGACGGATTTGGGCGCACGGGCGTGCAGGGACTGTACGCAATCGGTGACGTTTGCGGCGCGCCATGGCTTGCGCACAAAGCGTCACATGAAGGCGTGATCTGCGTGGAAGGCATTGCGGGCTCAAACCATGCCCATCCTTTCGATGCCTCCAACGTGCCAGGCTGTACTTATTCACATCCACAGGTAGCCAGCGTCGGCATGACAGAGGCTGAGGCCAAGGCGGCGGGCAAGACGGTCAAAGTCGGTAAGTTTCCGTTTGTTGGCAACGGCAAGGCCATCGCACTGAGCGCAGGCGATGGCATGGTGAAGACCGTATTCGATGCACAGACAGGCGAGCTTCTGGGCGCGCATATGATTGGCGCGGAAGTCACCGAGTTGATCCAGGGCTATGTCATCGCGCGCCAGGGTGAGCTGACCGAAGCAGACCTGATGGAGACAATCTTCCCGCACCCGACTCTCTCGGAAATGATGCACGAGAGCGTCCTCGACGCCTATGGCAAGGTCATCCATATGTAGGGGAGCGCTACCGGCAAGGAGCTCCGCCATGTTCGATGTTCAACGCCAGTCTGACCATCGCGTCGATATTCATGTCAGTGGGGCTATCGATGCCGCGGCCATGCGCGCCGGGCTCGATGCGCTGGTCGATGCCTCTATGGATGTCCGCAATGGTTTAATGCTCTATCGCATCGAAAACATCACCATGCCGACCCCGGGAGCGATGATGGTGGAGTTTGCTCGTTTGCCCCAACTCATCGCGCTGATCGGCCGGTTCGATCGCGCCGCGGTATGTTCGGACGTTGCCTGGGTCCGGCGCGCCGCAGAGGTCGAAGGGCGGCTTATCCCCGGTCTCAAGATCAAGGCATTTGAGCTGGATGAGGTCGCCGCAGCAGAGGCTTGGCTCGACACCTGAACCGCATAAAGCGCAAGGCAAAGCCATTGACAACTTGGCGAACGTATAAATAGATATGTCATTATATAATGGAGTATGTAATGACCCGCGACGTGCTCGAAGACATAGGCTATCTTGGGATTGGCAGCCGCCTGAAGCGATTATCGGAACGTTTGCTTGCCGACGCGGCGGTGGTGCATGCGGCGAGCGGGGAGGTGCTGCAGCCCGGTCAGTTCCCGCTCGTGGCCGCGCTCGATCGATATGGTGCCATGACCGTAAATGAGGCGGTGGATGTGTTGGGCGTCAGCCAGCCAGCGGTTACGCGCGCCGCGTCTGAGCTTGTAAAATCTGGCCTCGTTTCTTCAACGCCAAGCACTGAGGATAAGCGGTTACGCGTGCTGGATCTCACGAGCGAGGGGCGCGCTGCTGTTGCTCGGATGAAGGTGGGAATGTGGACCCGAGTTGAGGCCGCAGCGCGGGATGTGTTCGGCGGACTAGGGGGGGACTTCCTCGACCAGGTCAGCGCGGTGGAGCGGCGATTGTCAGAGCGGCCCATGGCGTCCCGAGTTCTGTCGCAAGCGATAGAACTCGTCGACTATTCAGACGATATCGCCCACGTGTTCCACGACATCAACGCCGAATGGATAGAGGACATGTTCGTGTTGGAGGATCACGATCGGCACGTCCTGCTGCACCCTCGAGAGACGATCATCGACACGGGCGGTGACATCCTTTTTGCCCGTGTTCCGGAGCTTGGACTGGTGGGAGCCTGCGCGCTGATGCCCGACGAGCACGGCTTCACAGAATTGACCAAGATGGGCGTTCTTCGTGCTGCGCGGGGGCGGAAGGTCGGGGCTTTTCTCCTGGATGCTGTGTTGGAGCGGGCGAGGGCGCGAGGATTCGCCGAGAAGCTTTATCTCGTCACGAACTGGAAATGTGGACCAGCAATCCACCTCTATGAGCAGCGGGGCTTTGAACACGATGCCGACATCATGGAGACGTTCGGGAGCCGGTATGAGCGGTGTGATGTGGCGATGAGATATAGGGGTCCGGGCTCGGCCTAGGAATCTTTGCTCGACGACGCTGTTGCCTTGTCGAGGATCGGCTGGAGGGGGTCGCCGCGCCAATTGGCTTTCGCGAGCGCGATGCGGGCGTCGATGTCGTCAGGAATCGTTTCAATGGCCTCGACAGCGTCGAGAAGGGGAACAAGGCCGCGCAGGTTTGCCGTCTGGATCGCGATGCCGGGACGGGCGTTGAGCTCCAGCAGGGTGGGGCCCTTGTGCTCGTCTATCACGATGTCCACCCCAACGTAGCCGAGGCCGATATGCGTGCCGAGACGGGATGAGATGGCGAGGATCTCATCCCATCCGGGAACGGCAAAGCCTGTTACGGGCGTTTCGAAGTCCGGGTGGGCTTCGACGCTCTCATTGTGTTGAACACCGCGTGTTGTGACCCCTGTTGAAAGGTCGATGCCAGCGCCGATTCCACCTTGGTGGAGGTTGGCTTTGCCATCTGACTCGGCCGTTGGGAGGCGCAGCATTCCCATCACCGGGATGCCGCGAAACACAATAACACGCACGTCGGGGACGCCGCCAAAGGCAAGGCCCTTGAAGGCCGAGTGCACGACCAGCCGCTCTTCAATGAGCGCTTTGTCAGACACCCCACCAAGCGAAAACATGCCGGAGAGGACGTTATTGAGGTAATAGCGCACCTCAGACCATGGAATGATCGAGCCGCTCATGCGGCGAAGGCCAGCCTTCGCGACACCGCCAATGACGAGGATACCTCCGCCTCCTGAGCCCTGCGCAGGTTTTACGACAAAGGATTCGCTCTTTTCGGCGATGTCCCTGAACTCTTCCCACTGACCGCTGAATTCGATGACGCCGAATTGCTTGGGAACAGTGACGCCTGCTTCGATCGCGAGTTCCTTGGTTTTGATCTTGTCATCGACCAGCGGGTACAAGCGGCGGTCGTTATGCTCGGCGATAAAATCGAGATTCCTGGAATTCATTCCGAGAACGCCGGCGCGGCCGAGGCGGGTGAAGGCACGCATTTCTAAGCGGCCTGCTGCGCCAGTTTGCGAAAGCGGCGGAACTCGGTGAGCTTGTAGCCATTGTAGCGGCCGAGCAGGATGACGGCTGCGAGCACGATGAGAAGAAGCTCGGGGTAAACGAAGATCATCTCCTCGATGAAGTCATTCGTAATAATCATGTAGCCAATCGCTGCGCCCAGCAGAGAGCCCCCTGCTTTCTTCAGGGCGTCTTTTGGGCCGGCTTCTTCCCAAACGGTCGACATGCGTTCGATCGTCATCGTCAGGATAACAAGTGGGAAGAGAGAGATCGACAAGCCGATGGGGATGTCGAAGTTCTGACCGATCAGAGCGATCGCCATCATGAGGAAGGTTACAATGATCAGAACGGCAGCAAGGCGGGGGACGAGGAGGAGCTTCAGCTTTGCAAAATAGGCCCGTAGAACAAGGCCGGCACCGACAATCAGCGTAAATAGTATGATGCCGGTTATGAGCTCTGTTTCGCGGAAGGCGAGGGCGATCAGAACCGGCATAAACGTGCCGAAGGCGGGAATTCCAACAACCTGTTTGAGAATGACGATAAGCAGAGCGGCAACCGGGATGAGAAAGAGGACCCGAAACACAAGCTGAAGGTCTACAGGAAGATTGAGGAGCGACATCGCAGCCACGAATGGCGCGTCGCGCTCCCCCCGTTCCATAGCGCGCGACAGAGCCGTTTCGAAGTTCCTCTGGATGGCGAAGCTGACATTGGCGCGCTGGAACCCATCGCCATCGATCACCGGTGCACCGCCATAAGTCAGTGGAACGATGCGGGATTTATCAAGAGGCTCTGCGGTACGGGGATCAGATGGAACCCAATCCTCATCGACCCAGATATCGATCCAGCGTTCCAGCGGGACCGAGCGGGTTTCCGTGGTCAGGCGTAGTCCAGAGACGACACGGGCCGGCGTCCCGGCAGCATTGAGCAGAAACACCATCCTGTCCGCAGCGTTGTTGAGGCCGGGTGGACCACCCGTAACAATGTCTTCAACCCGATCGTCGGAATTGTCTGAAGCCAGTTCAGCAAGTTGGGCAATGAACGACGATTCGTCTGCAGACTTATCGTTGGCTTCGACGATGATGTCGTGAATGGCGAGGAGCAAAGGCGTTGGATTGTCACGAATGGCGCGGACACGGTCGCGCCGACGAAAGTCCGAAATCGCCTCAGGCGGTTCCTCGTCGCTGGCGCCATTTCTGCGGCTGAAGTCGATTTGGTAGAGCTGGGCCTGATAGAAAACAACCGCGCGACCTGAGAGCTGGCGGCGCTCAAAAACGGCGTGGCGATTTTCACCTGTGCCCTCGAAATCAGTCCCGAAATCTGAAGCGACCAAGTCCTCTTCGACGATGCGGGCACCTCGCGTTGAGTTCGGCAGGGCAAGTCTGAGCGATACGGGACGATCTCGGCCCTCAAAGCTGACTTTCGTCTCAATCGTCCAACTGTCTGCGTCCCGGTCTGGGGTAAGCGGGAAGTCCAGGCTGATGACCTTGTAGAGAAACACGCCGAGGCCAATGGCGACGAGGGCCGCCACGATCGATAAGAACTGTACGCGTTGCATCTGGCCCTCATCCCAACTGCCAAGCCGCCGCTATAGCGCGGTTAATTATGAACAGCGAGACTTATCCGTATAGATTTCAGAGGCATCGACAATGATGTTGCCGCCTTCAAGCATGTTCCGTCCGACGAGAACTTCGTAGTTGAAGTGCCCACGGTCGGCCAATGTGACTTCTCCAGAGAGCAGGTTTCCACCGATGCAAAAGTCCATTTCGACGACAGGGCGATAAAGAACGCCGCCGCTCTTCTTCTTGATGGCCGCCCAGCGCACGAGTCCCGACTCGATGGTGCGTTCATCACCCTTTTCATTGTTGATGCGAAAAACGACAATCCCAAGGTCGTCCTCATCGTCGTTGCTACTTTTGCGATCCGGTGCAGAGAGGATTTCAGCGTGGATTGAGGATGTTTTCGCACCGGTGTCTAATTTTGCGTCCATGCGAAGGTCTGCGCCTTCAACAACGACGAATTCCAGCCAACCGAGCGGCACCTTGTCATTAGCCAGCGCTGTTGAAGCGCAGAACAAAGCCGTTGCGGAGAGAAGGGACGTGAAGCGTTTCATCGTGATGCTCCTGTTCAGTTGCGGCGCGTTAAAGCCGTGAGTTTGCGGCGATTTCAAGTCGCAACGTGCGGTGTCCTACCCCAATAGAGACCTGATTTACTCCTCAGCCAGCGAGACCGCCAGCTTCTGGATCGCGCCGTAGTCGAGTTTTCCAGTTCCCAGGACAGGTATGTCATCCACGTGAAAGATCCTCCGCGGGACGGAAAGTTCCGGTACGCCGTGATTTTTTGCCCAGGCGAGGATTTCTTCGCGGTTGGCCTCCGACGTATCAGAGAGCAGCACGATCTGTTCGCCTTTGCGGGCATCCGGCAGCGTCGCAGCAGCGTGCATGCCATCAGGCCAAATGGCGCTGGCACAATTCTCTACCACGGCCAGAGAGACCATTTCCCCCCCAATCTTGGCGAAGCGCTTAACGCGGCCCTGAATGCGAATGCAGTCGTCTTCGTCGATCGAAACGATGTCACCCGTATCGTGCCAGCCATCCGTTGGGGGCTCCAGAACGCCAGGGTTCGTGGCGCGCAGATAGCCCATCATGATGTTCGGTCCGCGGACCTTAAGTCGACCCCCGTCTTCTATTCCTTCGACGGGGACCAATTCATAATCCATATCCGCCATGAGCCGACCGACCGTGCCAGCTTTATTGAGTTCAATGGCGTTTGCCGCGACGACAGGTGAGGCTTCTGTCGCGCCATAACCCTCGAGGATCTCGATGTTGAATTTCCTGCGAACCAGTTGGCGCGTTTCGTCGCGCACACGCTCTGCGCCGCATACTGCGAGCCTCACAGAGTTCATGTCGCCTTGATCACCGGCGCGGGAGTATTGGGAGATAAACGTATCGGTGGCCAAAAGGATGGTGGCTTCGGTCTTGCGGATACGCTTGGCGATCTCTTTGGGTTGGAGCGGTGTTGGATGGAAAATGGCTTTCACGCCGGCGATTAGGGGCAAGACAGCGCCGACGGTCAGCCCGAAGCAGTGGAATGTTGGCAAGGGGTTAAACACGCTATCCTTGTCCGGATCGAGGCCGATGTGTGCCCGGACCTGCTCAACATTCGCCATCACGTTCTCATGGGACAGGACAACCCCCTTAGGGTCGCCTTCCGTGCCTGAGGTAAACAGGATGACGCCGGGTTTCTTGTGGCTGGATTTTGAGCGTATGAGCCACGGCGCGATGGGGCCAACTGCGCCTGCAATCTTGTCAGCCAGGCCGAGATTTTCGCGCACATCCTCAAGGTAGACGAATTCGGCCTTGTCCTTAAGCGCGTCAACGAGCGGTTCGAGCCCGCCCATTTCAATGAACTTATGCGCGGTGATGATTCGTTTAACTTCGGCGGCCTGTAGGGCGCTCGTCAGGTTTTTCGCGCCTGCAGTGAAATTTAGCATGGCGGGAACGCGCCCGTATGCTTCCAGCGCGTAGAAGGCGACTACGGCACCGACGCCTGTAGGCAGGAGCACGCCGACCGATTCGCCCGCATTTGTGCCTTTCTTCAGTGCCGACCCGAGCGCAAACGCAGCGCGGACCAGCTCGGTATAGCTGAGTTCGCGCTCGTCCCCATCAACGACGGCGGTCCGGGACGGGCCAAACTCCTTTCGGGCGCGCAAGAGCGCAGCGAACAAGTCCGTGCGCGTGCGGGCTGGCTTATACGGAAGAGGTTTCGGCGGGGATGTTTCGGCCGGGGTGGTCATGCGCTCTCCTGCGAGGCGGGTGTCTGTAATTCCTTGTAACGAAACGTAAGACCTGCGGGATGGGTTGCAAAGACGCCGCAGCAGCCATGACGGCAATTGGGTTGCTGAATGCGGTGATCGCAGCCATCTTCTCGTCATGGCTACGCTCATTGATACGCAGGATGCGCGCGCAAAGCACCGGCATCCGGAGAAACGCAATCGGCCCGATACGCCAGTTCTGCGCAAGCCGGACTGGATTCGCGTCAAAGCTCCGACATCGCCGGGTTATGCGGAAACGCGCGCGATCGTGAAATCCAAGGGCCTCGTGACCGTTTGCGAAGAAGCAGGCTGTCCGAACATTGGCGAATGCTGGGACAAGAAGCACGCAACCATGATGATCATGGGCGATACCTGCACCCGCGCCTGTTCGTTTTGCAACGTGATTACCGGGAAACCCGCGCCCCTCGATACAGATGAGCCGCGCCGTGTTGCCGAGGCCGTGTCGGAGATGGGGCTCGAACATGTGGTCATCACATCCGTCGACCGGGATGATCTGGACGATGGCGGCGCACTGCACTTTGTTGAAACGATCCAGTCGATACGGGCTGCGTCGCCGGCAACGACGATTGAAATCCTGACGCCGGATTTTCTTAGAAAGGATGGCTGGGAGAATCGGGTGATCGACGCGCAGCCTGTATCGACTGGATCGTTTCAACAAAGTGAAGTGCGCCGCCATCGTCCAGATCAT
>JBCBWQ010000066.1:0-11678 GCA_039817025.1 Pseudomonadota bacterium
CGGGGTATTACAGCCAATTGCATTGCGCCCGGATTCATCGAATCGCCCATGACCGATGTGCTGCCGGACGCGCAGAAAGAGGCCCTGTTGGGCCGGATTCCAGCCGCTCGCCTTGGGCAGGGCGGGGACATTGCTGCGGCTGCTGTCTACCTTTCTTCCAATGAATCCTCATATGTTACAGGCCAGACGCTGCACGTGAATGGTGGCATGGCCATGATCTAGCGACGCTGTTTCAAGGCGCTCGTCGGGCTTGGCGTTCGCCAGAACTGTGTGCTAACGGCAACACTAAGCCCGGACTGAAGGGCCCATTACAGACAGTACTTAGAGAGGTGCCTCATGTCTGACGTTCTCGAACGTGTTAAGAAAATTGTTGTCGAGAATCTCGACGTCGATGGTGACAAAGTAACCGAAGCGGCCAGCTTCATTGACGATCTCGGCGCAGACAGCCTCGACCTCGTTGAGCTGGTGATGGCTTTCGAAGAAGAGTTCAACATCGAGATCCCCGACGATGTGCAGGAAAACATCCGCACGGTCGGTGACGCCGTCACCCACATCAAAGCGCACGCGTCCTAAGGCTGCCTGCCCATGCGCCGCGTCGTCATTACAGGCATAGGCCTGGTCACGCCCCTTGCGGGCGATCGTGAAGCCTCTTGGTCGCGTCTCATTGAGGGGCGGTCAGGGGCCGGTCCGATAGACGCATTCGACGCCAGCGATTTGCCGTGTCAGATTGCGTTCCAGGTTCCGTGGACCACGGGCCGGGGCGGCGGCGAAGGCGATGCGCGCGCATTCGATCCCGATACGGCGGCAACCGCTAAGGAACGCCGCCGCATCGATGAATTCATTCTCTACGCGTTCAAGGCCGCCGATGAGGCGATTGCCGACTCAGGCTGGACGCCTGAGACCGACGAAGACAAATACAGGACCGGCGTTCTGATCGGCTCCGGTATTGGCGGCCTGAACTCCATTTACGACACAGCGATTACGCTGCACGAGCACGGGCCGCGCAAGGTCAGCCCCTTCTTCATTCCATCTGCCCTGATCAATCTTGCTTCAGGCCAGGTTTCGATCCGCCATGGCTTCAAAGGCCCGAACCATTCGGTTGTAACGGCCTGCGCAACGGGCGCGCATGCCATTGGCGACTCTGCGCGACTGATCCAGTTTGGCGATGCTGATGTCATGGTCGCCGGCGGTGCAGAGGCGGTGATTGGAAAGATTGGAATTGCCGGCTTCTGTGCGGCGAAAGCCATGTCGACCGGCTTCAACGACACGCCTGAGAAAGCTTCACGCCCCTATGACAAGGATCGCGACGGCTTTGTCATGGGCGAGGGCGCAGCCATCGTTGTGCTTGAGGAGTACGAGCACGCAAAGGCGCGCGGCGCGACGATTTACGCGGAAGTGGCGGGCTACGGCTTGTCTGGCGACGCTCACCATATCACCGCGCCGGCTGAAGGCGCTGAAGGCGGCTACCGGGCCATGACAATGGCGCTCGGCCACTCTGGCCTTGCACCCGAAGACATCGATTACGTAAACTCTCACGGCACATCGACGCCCGCAGGCGATGAGGGCGAAGTACGGGCCGTCGAGCGCTTGTTCGGCGACCATGCAAAGAATATCTCGCTGTCCTCGACCAAGTCTGCGATCGGGCATTTGCTCGGCGCTGCGGGATCGGTTGAGGCAGCCTTCTGCGCCATGGCGATCCGCGATCAGGTCATGCCTCCGACGCTCAACCTCGAAAATCCCAGCTTCGAAACCGACATCGACCTTATTCCCAAGGTGGCCAAGCGCGCACCGGTGCGTGCGGCGCTGTCGAATTCATTCGGCTTTGGCGGCACCAATGCTGCGCTGATCTTGAAAGCGGTCGACGAATAAGGTCACCTCGTCACGGGTAAGGCAGGGCATGACGCTCAGCCTGTCGGCCAAGTCGCGTGGAGCGGACAGTACGGTATGAGACTGATCAAGGCGCTCGTGTCGCTCATCCTGTTCGGCCTGATTGTTTTTGGCGGTGCGGCTGTTGGCGGCATCATCTGGCTCGACAATGAGGTGGCCAAATCAGGCCCTACGACTGAGGCGAAGACGGTCACGGTCAATCCCGGTGAAGGACTCACCTCGATTGCTGCGCGGCTGGAGGATCAGGGCGTTATCGCCAATGGTCTGGTCATGCGTCTGGAAGGGCGCCGGCGGGATATCGCCCGCGACATCAAAACCGGGGAATTCAAGATTGCAGCCGGAGCGAGCACGGCAGATGTGCTGGATGCGCTGGTTGAGGGTAAGGTGATCCTGCACAGGTTGACGGTGCCTGAGGGGCGCACGACCGCGCAGGCGCTTGCGATCATCGCGGCCGATGAGGTGTTGGTCGGCGATATGCCAGCAGAGGAACCGCCCGAGGGGGCCTTGCTGCCGGACACGTATCTCTTTCCGCGCGGGACAACCCGGGCCCAGGCCATCCAGATTATGAGGGATGCGCAGACCCAATTGCTTGATCAGCTTTGGCCGGAGCGGGCGGACGGCTTACCGATCGCGAGCCGGCGGGAGGCGCTCATTCTTGCCTCGGTCGTCGAGAAGGAAACCGGAAAAGCCGAAGAGCGGCCTGAAATTGCCGGACTTTTCACCGAGCGTCTGCGCCGGGGTATGCGCCTGGAAAGCGATCCCACGATCATCTACGGAATCTCTCGGGGCGAGCCGCTCTACAACCGAAATGGTGAGCGTCGTACACTGTATCGTTCCGAAATCGATCGGAAGACCGACTGGAACACGTACCAGATTGATGGCCTGCCGAAGACACCCATTTGCAATCCGGGACGCGATGCCATCGCGGCAGTCCTCAACCCACCGGACACAGAGTATATCTTCTTCGTCGCGGACGGAACGGGCGGACACCGGTTTGCCCGGACCTATGCCGAGCACCAGCGAAACGTGGCGGCCTATCGGCGCTATGAGCGCGAAGAGATCGCGCGCGAGCGGGCGGACTGATGGCCGCGCTTCAGGGCATGACTGGATTTGCCCGGATCTCCGGTGAGACCGATTGGGGGGCATGGGCCTGGGAAGCCAAGAGCGTGAATGGGCGCGGACTGGACGTGCGCGTCGCCACGCCGCCGGGGTTTGATGCGCTGCAGAGAGATGCCAAGGCTGAGGCGGCCAAACGGTTCAAGCGCGGCTCTTTGCAGGTTTCTCTCCGGATCGAGACAGCGAGCAATGACGGGGCCGCAACGATCAATCAAGCCGCGCTGAAGGCGTTGACCGATGCTTTTACGGCAGAGACCGGTGCCGCCCCGGAGGGGCAGGCCCTGGCGACATTGTTGTCCGCGCGCGGCGTGTTCGAGCTTGAGTCCGTGTCCACGAGAGACGTGGCGGAGCGCGAAGATGTGGGTGAGGTGCTGCGCTCCGGGCTTACGGCGGCGCTGGACGCCCTGAAGCACGAGCGCGCCAAGGAAGGCGAGGCGATGCATGGCCTCCTGTCCGGGCTCGTAAACGAGATGGAGGCGGTTGCGGGATCCGCAGTGGGACATGCTGCTGGACAGCCCAAAGCGCTGAAAGAGCGCCTGGAGAAGACGCTCATCGAACTCGGCGCAGACAAGGCCATCGATGCGGATCGGCTTGCGGCGGAGGCGGCCTTGTCTGCGGCGAAAGCGGATGTGCGCGAAGAACTCGATCGGCTGTACGCGCATTTCAGGACGGCCCGGGCGCTTCTCGCGGAAAATGGTCCTGTGGGCCGTAAACTCGATTTCCTGGCGCAAGAGCTCAATCGCGAAGCCAATACGCTCTGCTCGAAATCGACCAGCCTTGAGTTGACGAATGACGGTCTGGCCCTCAAAGCCCTGACCGATCAGTTCAAGGAGCAGGCTGCGAATGTCGAATGAAGCGCCGGACCGCCGCGGGCTCATGCTCGTCATATCCAGCCCATCCGGGGCGGGGAAAACGTCGCTGGCGCGGGCACTGATGAAAGACTTCGCGGATGTTGTTCTGTCCGTCTCGGCGACGACGCGCGAACCGCGCCCCAATGAGGAAGACGGCGTCGATTACCACTTCCGCACGGTGGACGGTTTCAAAGCCATGATTGCCGACGGCGCATTCCTCGAATGGGCCTGCGTGTTCGACAAATATTACGGCACGCCGCGCGCAGACACAGTTGCCCATCTCGAAGCAGGGCGGGACGTTCTCTTTGACGTCGATTGGCAGGGCGCGGATGCGTTGCATGACCAGATGCCCAATGACGTCGTGTCTGTGTTTGTGCTTCCGCCCAGCCTTGAAGCGCTGGAGACGCGGCTGGCTGCCCGGTCGGGGTCGACGCCGGACATCGTCGCGCGGCGGATGCAGGACGCCACGCGCGAGATCATGCACTGGCGGCGCTATGACTATTGTATCGTCAATGATGAGTTCGATGACGCGTACCAGACCTTGCGACGGATCCTGCTCGTTGAGCGGGAAAAGCGTCTCCGCCAAACCGATCTGGAACCGCTCGTCAGGCGGCTCCTCGGAGAAGCCTGAGCCGCATCACATCAAGGCGTCGTCTGCTGGGGGGCTGGACAGAAGGTCATCCGCGAATCGCAGCTCTTCCACCTTTGTGTCGAAAACGGATGAGAGCGCATTGAATCCGCCTTGATTTGCACCGGTGTTTAGGAGCGGCGTGTATGTCGCTTCCTCCGATTGCGTGTCGAGGGCGACGAATTGAGTGGCTTCGGGTTGAAGCGCTCCCAGATCTATTCTTTCAAGCTCGCCGGACATGGCAGTAGACGCGCTGGACACGATGCTGATGTTGCCAGCGCTGAACCCTGATGCACCCTCAAGCGTCGCCAGAAGCACTGCGGAAGACCCGCCTGCTCCGTCCGCATCGTAGGACAGGGCCTGACTGGAGGTGTTGAAGATCAGGGCCGCCTGTCCTGACTGGCCGGCACCGTTGATGACAAGTGATGGTGTGTTGGACAGGCCCGCAAAGCCGTCTGCGACAAGCTGAATGGTGTCCTGTGTCACGTCGAAGTCGAGCACACGGTCACCGCCCTCGTTGGGGCTGGCGAAGACGAGCGTATCGCGCCCGCTTCCCGTTGAGAGGATATCGCGGCCGCCGCCGCCCTGGATGACATTGTCGCTGGAATCGCCAGAGATGCGGTCACCTGAGTCGGAGCCAATCACAGTGTTGATCGCACTCGAAAGGCTCAGAACGTTGCCGTTCAGAGTGCCGCCATTGAGGCCAGCTTCGGCGAGGATCGCATCCAGCCAGTTCTCGGAGATTTCTGCATAGCCTTGCGGATTCGGATGAACGCTGTCTGCGAGATCGCCTTCGCTGTCGCGGACCGAAGTCTGTTCGACAAGGACGGCATCAATGCCTTCAGACTGAGCCTGGGCAACGATGTCTCGAATGCCGTCATTGATTTCGTCCGCAACGTTCTGGATGAAGCGGCGTCCAGGCATTGTGGCAACGAACACCTGAACATCGGGATTTGCATCGTGTAGCGCCCTCACGATGTCCAAGATCTCGGCCGGCGTTGTGACGACCGGATTAGGGTCGCGACCGGTGTCGTTCGTGCCGAGCATGACGAGGGCCACATCGTGGGGATTTCGTCCCGCGACGCCCGCAATACCCGTGAGGACTTCATCGGCTTTGATGCCTGAGACCCCCTGATGATCGCGGTCAAAAAGGCCCGCCGAATTGCCATTAAAGTCGCCGACAAAGTCGACGAATAGGCCAGCGTCGACAAGGCTTTCAAACAGGACGCCCCGGTAGCCGCCGATCTCCTGAAACCCGTCCGTTATGGAGTCTCCGAGGGGAAGCAGTCGGGCGGCAGCCGTGTAGGTGTCGTTGGCGAGGTTTACGACATAGCCGCGGCTTTCGCCTGAAAGGTCCAGGCGCTCACCCGGTGGGGGTGGCGGCGGAGGAGGCGGTGGTGGGGGTGATCCGCCACCGTCGCCACGTCCAACTTCAAATCGGAAATAGGCTTGGTCGTCGCCGTTGAGGTCGTCGGTCCAGATCCACTGGGCGCCCGAGCCGGCTGGCAAGGCATCACCGCGGTTCCATGGCGCAAGGGTTCGATCGCCATAGGCTGTGGCGTTGGACCACGCGCTGTCATCGAAGCCCTGCTCGGTCCAACCATCAGGTGCACTCTCAGAGACACGCCAATCAGACCCTGTGCCCAGGCGTGAGCCATCGTCGAACAAGACGTCAACGAAGGCGACAGCGCCGGCGTTCAGGTCTGTTGCGTCTATGGCGATCACATCGCCGTCTTCCAGTTGGACCCGAGCGGTTTCGTTGGACAGCCAGAAGTCGCCAGAGAGGACCAGTTCGCCATTGATGTAGAGATCGAACAGGTCATCCACCCGGGCCGTGATCGTCGCGTTCGTCTCGCTTGGCGGCGGCGGCGGAGGCGGCGGAGGCGGTGGAGGTGGAGGTGGAGGTGGAGGGGACCCACCACCATCATCGCCCGGGATCTCGAAGCGGAAATAGGCCTGGTTGTCTCCGTTGATATCGTCAGTCCAGATCCACTGGGCCTGCGCGCCGACGGGGAGCGGATCGCCGCGATTCCAGGGGGCGAGCGCTCGATCACCATACTCTGTGGCGGCGACCCAGGCGCTGTCGTCAAAGCTCTGCTCGGTCCATCCATCCGGCGCTGTCTCCGAGACTTTCCAGTCGGCGCTTGTGCCGAGTCGGGTGCCGTCCTCGAACAGGATATCGACAAAGGCGACCGCACCTGCGTTCAGGTCTGTTGCGTCTATGGCGACAACGTCACCGGCCTCAAGCGTGACCTGGGCGGTTTCATTATCGAGCCAGAAATCGCCGGAAAGGACCAACTCGCCATTGATGTAGAGGTCGAAAAGATCATCGACGCGCGCCGTAATCGTGGCGTTCGTTTCTCCCGTAGGAGGCGGAGGCGGCGGTGGAGGTGGAGGCGGCGGTGGAGGTGGAGGCGGCGGTGGAGGGGGTGGAGGAGGCGGAGGCGGCGGTGATGCGCCGCCATCATCGCCCGGAATTTCGAAACGGAAGTACGCCTGGTTGTCACCGTTGAGGTCGTCGGTCCAGATCCATTGGGCGTCGGAGCCTGCGGGGAGCGCATCGCCGCGGTTCCAGGGGGCGAGCGTTCGGCCGCCATATTCAGTGGCGGAGACCCAGGCGCTATCATTGAAGCCCTGCATGGCCCAGCCGATGGGCGCGGTTTCGGCAACCTTCCAGTCCGATCCTGTGCCCAGCCGCGTACCATCGTCAAACAAGATGTCGACGAAGGCGACGGCTCCAGCATTCAGGTCAGTCGCGTCGATGGCGATGACATCGCCGGGGTTGAGGAAGACTCTCGCCGTTTCGTTGTCGAGCCAGAAATCACCGGAAAGGACCAACTCGCCATTGATATAGAGATCAAAGAGATCGTCGACGCGGGCAGTTATTGTGGCCCATCCGCCTGCGGCTGCGACTTCGTTTTCCATGGCGCGTCTCCAATACGAACGCTTCTGCGTTCGTGTCCCCGCGCGACAAGTGGCTCACGTCCAGCTTGCCTTGCGGCCAACGAGAGCGAAGATGTCGCGCACACTGGGATGGAAAAAACGCCAGATCGTCGGTTGCGACAACCTGTTTCGCTTGGAAAACGAACTTGTCTTGTCGGTTAGCGCTGGAGGAAGGCAGGGACATCGTCGCCGAAGCCCTTTTGGCCTTCTGGCGCTGGGGCGAGGATCGGGTCGTCATCCTTGCGCTTGCGATCACGGGTTCCGCGACCACGCTTAGGGCGATCCTCGCTCTTGGCGTCATCGACCGCTTGTTCGCGGGCCGGTGTGTCGTCATTGGAGCCCTGGCTGGGCTCTTCATTGCGGCGACGGCCCCGACCTCGGCCTGACCGCTCATTCCGATCACGGCCACGTCCGCGACCACGGCCACCCGTGTCTGGCGGAAGATCCTCAAGTTCCTCGAGCAGGCCGTCGGGCAGCATCTCCTCGACGTCCTTCTTGATCATTCGCAGGACGCCGGCCCAGGCCTTGTCGTCCTCGGGCGTGACGATCGTGTAGCTTTCGCCTTTGCGCCCGGCGCGGCCTGTCCGGCCGATGCGGTGCACATAGTCTTCATCCTTGGGCGGAGGCGCGAAGTTGAAGACGTGGGATACTTCCGGGATATCGAGCCCGCGCGCAGCAACGTCTGAAGCAATCAGCAGTTTCAGCTCGCCATTGCGGAAGCGATCCAGGGTCTGTGTGCGATAGGCCTGGGGCAGGTCGCCATGGATTGCGGCGGCATCGAAGCCATGTTTCGAGAGCGATTTCGCGACGACATCGACCTCGCGCTTGCGATTACAGAAGACGATCCCGTTCTGGACGTCGCAGCTCTGAATGACGCGGCGCAGCGTATGGCGGCGGGCCTTGGCGTCATTCGTCGAGATTTTTACCACGTGCTGGGTGATCGTGTCTGCGGCGTCTGTCGGCTTTGAGACCTCGACGCGCTTTGGATCGTTCTGGAAGGTCTTGGCGAGCTTCGCGATTTCCGGCGGCATCGTCGCGGAGAAGAGGAGGGTCTGCCGGCGCGGAGGCAGCAGTTTGCAAATCTTCTCGATGTCCGGGATGAAACCCATGTCGAGCATGCGGTCGGCTTCGTCGATGATAAGATATTCAACGCCTGTCAGCAGGATCTTGCCGCGCTCGAACTGGTCCATGAGGCGCCCCGGCGTGGCGATGAGCACGTCGACGCCGCGCATGAGCAACTGCTCCTGCTCCTTGAAGCTGACGCCGCCAATCAGCAGCGCCATGGTGAGCTTCAGGTATTTTCCGTAGGTGTCGAAATTCTCGGAAACCTGGGCGGCCAGTTCGCGCGTTGGGCAAAGAATGAGACACCGCGGCATCCGGGCGCGTGCGCGGCCCCGGGCGAGGCGATGAATCATCGGCAGAACGAAGGCTGCAGTCTTGCCTGTGCCCGTCTGGGCGATGCCTGTCACGTCACCGCCGGAAAGCACATGGGGGATCGCCTGGGCCTGAATGGGCGTCGGGTGGGTGTAGCCGGCGTCGTCGACGGCCTTCATCACATTGGGGCCGAGGCCCAGTTCTGCGAAAGTGATCTTTGGCGCGTCGTCCGCGCTGTCTTGTGGTTTGTCAGTCAAAATCTTTTAATTCCTGAGCGTTAGGGTCGGTCCCGTGGCCGTCTCGTACGGCGTGCCGGGCGAATCCTTTGCCCGGAAGCGAACACCGGCCCAATAACGCAGAAAGGCCCGCACGTACAGGCGGGCCTCTCAGTTCGGTAATGTGTGTCGCAGTCGCGCTTAGGCGGCGTCAGACAGGTTCTGATTGGCGAAGTCCCAGTTCACGAGCTCGGCCAGGAACGTCTCCATGTATTTCGGGCGGGCGTTCTGGTAGTCGAGATAATAGGCGTGTTCCCAGACATCCATGGTCAGCAAAGGCGTGACGCCGCCTTCGGTAAGTGGCGTTTCGGCGTTCGGCGTTTTGCGGATTTCCAATTTGTCGCCGGCTTTGACGAGCCAGGCCCAGCCTGATCCGAACTGACCGCCACCGGCGGCTTTGAAGTCCTCAGCGAACTTTTCATAGGAGCCAAAATCGCGGTCGATCATCTCTGCGATGGCACCGGTTGGCTTGCCGCCGCCACCCGGCTTCATGGAGTGCCAGTAGAAGGTGTGGTTCCAGACCTGAGCAGCGTTGTTGAACAAACCAGCCTTCGAGCTGTCGCCCGCAGCGTCGCTGATAATGTCTTCCAGCGAGGCGCTTTCATGCGCTGTGCCGTCGATCAGCTTGTTCAGGTTGGTGACGTACGCATTATGATGTTTTCCGTAGTGGAAATCGAGCGTATCCTTTGAGATATGAGGGGCGAGGTCTTCGCGGCCGTAAGGCAGCTCTGGCAGGTCAAAAGCCATGCGGAATGTCTCCTTGAAAACTCTAGTGTAAAGGCATTAGGCCTCTAGGCAGATATGGTTCAAACGCAGACGAGTGCCACCCCACCCACGCCGAGCCAATGGCGCGCGCTTGATGAATTGGTCAAGCGGGTTGACGAGGACCGTTGGTTGTCGAGCCGATACGCGGCATCGGCGGCGCGTCGGTCCATGATCGCTTTGTATGCTTACAATTACGAGTTGGCGAAGGTGCGCACCACGGTCTCCGAGCCCATGCTTGGGGCGATCCGGTTTCAGTGGTGGCGGGACGTGCTTGAGGAAATAGAGGCGGGCGATATGACGCGGCGTCACGATGTGGCGATGGCGCTCAATGCACTGATCTCAGGCGGCGCGTTTAGCGCGTTGATCGCCGAACGTATGCTAGACGCCCACGAGGCCGCGCTGGAGGCCAAGGACCGAGCACTGGAGCCCGAGGCGCTGCTCATGGCGTCGGCGGCGAGCTTGCTGACAAAGACCCATTCCTTTGGGCGTCAGATCAATGATCTCGCGCCGGCCTATGCGGCTACACGGCGGGGTGAGACGAAGTCCTTTGGACCGGCGCTCGCAAAGGTACCAGGGTCTATCCGCCCTGCGCTCGCCCATGCTGCGCTGCGCTATAACTACGCCGCCGGCGTACAGATGAGACCGATGACCAAGCGCGCGATTATCTTGAAGGCCGTGTTGACAGGATCGGTGTGACCCAGCGGCACCGCTAGGCAACGCGCTCCAATTCTGTAGGCTTTTCACGACCGCCGCACCAGTCGGCGACGGGAGGCACCTATGGATCTGGCCCTGAAGCCTGAATACGAAGCGTTCCGCGCGGATGTACTCGCCTTGCTGGAGGGGTCACGCGCGGCCGCGCCCACCGCAGAAGATCGCGGCATGAAGCATCCTAAACGGCTCGCCTGGCAAAAATGGCTGATCGAGAACGGGCTTGCTGCGCGAACGATCCCCGAGAGCTATGGCGGCTATGGTGCCGAGCCTGACATCCTGAAATCGCGGATCATTGCGGAGGCGTTTGCGGCAACGGGCCTGCCGCGCCCAATTGCCAATCAGGGCGTTTCAATGCTCGTGCCGACGCTGCTCGAGCTGGGGACCGAAGCGCAGAAGCAGGCCTTCATTCCGCCGACCCTGCGCGGGGAAATGATCTGGTGTCAGGGATATTCAGAGCCCGGCTCTGGATCGGACCTTGCCAGCCTCAAAACGAAAGCCGTCATCGATGGCGACGATTATGTGATCAACGGTCAGAAGATCTGGACGTCGACGGCCAAGCAAGCGGACATGATTTTCTGCCTGGTCCGTACCGAAGCCGATGCGCCGAAGCACAAGGGAATTTCCTACCTCCTGTTCTCCATGGAGACGCCCGGGATAGAAGTCCGTCCGCTTGTCGACATGACCGGAGCGGCAAATTTCAATGAAGTCTTTTTCACCGATGTCCGCGTGCCGCGTTCGTCAATTGTCGGGCAACCTGGCGAGGGGTGGAGCGTGGCCAACGCGACCCTGACTCATGAGCGCGGCATGCTGGGTGATCCCAACGCCGCCAAGGCAAGGCTGCTTGCGATCGCTGGGCTGATGCAGTCCGAGACGCTGGACGGTCGCCGGCTGATCGAGGATCCCGTCATGCGGGATCGCCTCGTGGCGTTGCAAGCGCGCGTTTACGCAATGCAGGCCAACGGCATGCGCCTGACCACAAGCCGCCTGAAGGGCGAGCGCGCCGGGCTGGCGGGACTGATCGTGAAGCTGGAGGGATGTGAGCTGAACCATGAACTCGCGCGGCTTGCGATCGATGCTTTGGGCGAGATCGGCATTCTCTACGAAGAAGGCGACTACCTGCACGGCGAT
>JBCBWQ010000067.1:0-11663 GCA_039817025.1 Pseudomonadota bacterium
GAAAGGCGCGCGCCCTTGCGAACGCGTTTGGTCGTCGGCAGGGGCGGCGGCGATTCGGAGCCGGCCCGGCGTTCGGCCGTGAGAACGGCGGAGACTTCGGACACACCCTCGATGGTTCGTGCGGTCGCCTCCGCGTCCATGCGCCGCGCCTCGGCTGCTGATAAGTCATCTGGATCGGCTTCGATCACCAGAACCACCCGCCCATCGGGCGTTGCAGAGACCGATTGAAGCCATGGCGCATCGCCAAGCGCCTGTTTTACAGCCGTTTCAAGGCGCGCGCCCGGTGCGGCTCTCTTGCGGAACATGGCGCTGGCTCCTTGAAGCACCCGGGTGGGCTTCCCCATATTTCGGCATATGGTGTAAGGCCAGTCCAGACACAAACAGGCACAGCTATAGGAGGGCGCATGCCCTGGAACGATAATTCAAAGGGCGACCCCCCAAAACAGAATGGTGGCCCGTGGGGCGGCGGTGGAAATAATGGCGGCGGCGACGATGGTGGCCGCTCTCCGTGGAACCGTCCTGGAGACAATGGCGGCTCTGACATCGAAGATCAGATGCGCCGCATGCAGGAGCGCTTCAAACGCGGCGTTGGTGGCGGCGGTGGTGGCCGGCGCGGACGACGCGGTGGTCCGAGCGTTGGCCCATTCGGGTTTGTGGTTGTCGGTGCGGTGGCGCTTTTTGCGTGGCTGTCGACAGGCGTTGTGGTTGTCGATGCCGGCGAACAGGCCTCTGTGTTTCGTTTCGGCAAGTGGCAGACCAATTTCGGCTCGGGACTACATTTCCACCTGCCATCTCCGATCGAGACCCATGTTCTCGTGCCGGTTGAAGATCAGCAGCAGATCCGCATCGGCGATACCAATTCCGAAAGCCTGATGCTGACCGAGGATGAGAACATTGCCGACATTCAGTTCTCGGTGTTCTGGAAAGTGAAAACCGATGCACCACAAGATTTCATCCTGAATGTAAAAGAGCCGCAGGCCACCGTTCGCATGGTTGCAGAGTCGGTGATGCGTGAAGTGGTTGGTAAGTCACAACTGCAAAGCGTCATCACGACTGAGCGGGACCGTGTGCAGCAGGAGGTGGAGCTGCAGACTCAGGGGCTTCTGGACGAGTACCGCGCGGGCATTGAAATCCTTGATGTCCAGATTGCGCGGTCTGACCCACCTGCGCCGGTGATTGAAGCCTTTAACGACGTGAACAAGGCCGAGCAGGATGCCGAAACCCAGATCAACACGGCCAGGCAGGTCGCTAACCAGATCTTGCCTGAAGCGCGCGCCTATCGCGACCGTGTGATTGCGGAATCGCGTGGTAATGCCGACCGCTTTGAACAGATCTACGAGGAATACCGCCAGGCACCGCAGGTGACCAAAGAGCGGATGTATCTTGAAACCATTGAGAAGGTCCTTGGCCGCGCCGACAAGACCGTTCTCGACAGCGATTCCGGAGCGGTGCCTTATCTGCCGCTGGATCGTGTGCAGCGCGGCCAATAGGAGAAAGAGACATGAGAATTATTGGATGGCTCTTAGCAATCGCCGCCTTCATTGCGGTTTTGGTTGCGTTGAATTCTTTCTACACCGTGCGCCAGGACCAGCAGGCGCTGGTGCTTCAATTTGGTGATCCGGTCGAAGTGCGTAATGCGCCGGGAACAGATGAAGCCGGGCTTTATTTCAAGGTTCCAGTGGCGCAACAGGTCGTGATGCTGGACCGTAAGAATATCGGGCTCGATATTTCCGATATTGAAGTGCTGGCCTCTGACCAGCGTCGTCTTGTGGTCGATGCGTTCGTGCGTTGGCGGATCAATGATCCGCTGCGCTTCTACCAGCGTCTGCGCAATGAGCAGGCCGCCGCCGCCCAGCTCAATCGGTTCACTGAATCTTCGATCCGGGAAGCGCTGGGCCGCGTCCCGGTGCCGGAGATCGTTTCAGGGCAACGCGCCCAACTGATGAACCGTATCCGCGAAGATGTGAATTCCAACATGGAAGGCACAGGAATCGACATCATCGACGTTCGCATCCGCCAGGCCGATTTGCCGCTGCAGATCGCCGAAGGCATCTATGACCGGATGCGCACGGCGCGTCAGCAGGAAGCCCAGCGTATTCGTTCCGAAGGGGCCGAGGAAGCGATCCGCATTGAAGCCGCAGCGCGCGAAGAATCCCAGCGTATTCGCGGTGATGGGGACGCTCAGCGCAACGCGATCTATGCGGCGGCCTATGGGCGCGATCCGGAGTTTTTCCGGTTCTATCGCTCGCTGCTGGCTTGCGAAGAGGCGATCCAGCAGGGCACGCGATTGATTGTGGGTCCGGAAAATCTGGATGTGTGCGGCGTATTTAGCGAGCAAGCACAGCGCGCCGGGCGCTAACCCGCGCCCCTAACACTGTATTTGCTTCGGCGGCACGCGTTGCGCGATGCCGCCGAAGCGCCATAGTCTTATGGCGAAATCGTAATCAGCAGGTCAGGAGCGGCGTGTATGGCCGGTAATACGGGTCGGGCGATAATTGCTGGAATGGTTGCGGCGATGCCGCTTGGTAGCGTTGCCGCGCAGTCCTTGTCCGACACGGTTGGCACGGTGCAGCGCAAAGAGGCCCCATCCAGTTTCTCTGACCTGTCCAAGCGCCTGATGCCGGCGGTGGTGAATATTTCCACCAGCCAGACGATCGCGCCCGATGGCTTGCCAACCTTTCCGGATGGATCGCCGCTCGAGCGCTTCAACGAGTTCTTCGGTCGCGACGATGACGGTTTCCGCCGCCAGGGCTCGCTTGGGTCCGGTTTTGTCGTCTCTGCCAATGGCCTGATCGTGACCAACAATCATGTCATCGAAGGCGCAGACGAGATCGAGGCTAATTTTGCCGACGGCAGCGTGCTCAAGGCCGAGCTGATCGGGCGCGATCCGGATACGGACCTCGCCGTTCTCAAAGTGACCAGCGATACCGCGCTGCCCTTCGTGGAATTTGCCGATAGCGACGCCGCTGAGGTTGGCGACTGGGTGATGGCCATTGGTAACCCGTTCGGGTTTGGCGGATCGGTGTCGGCTGGCATCATTTCGGCGCGCAACCGGGATATCCAGGCTGGGCGGTATGATGACTTCATCCAGACTGACGCTGCGATCAATCGCGGCAATTCGGGCGGTCCGCTGTTCAATCTGGATGGCGAAGTGGTGGGCGTGAATACGGCGATTGTGTCACCGACAGGCGGATCGGTCGGGATTGGTTTTTCCATTCCGGCCAACCTTGCCAAGCAAGTCACCGGTCAGATTGCCGAATTCGGACGTCCGCGCCGTGGCTGGCTCGGCGTCAATGTTCAGGCCATCGATGCTGACATTGCCCGCGCCTATGGTGTGTCCGGCGACGATGGCGTCATTATTACCAATATCGACCCGGACGGACCGGCGGCTGAGGCTGACCTCGAAGTCGGCGATCTGCTGCTGTCTTTTGATGGACGCACGATTGAGGATGTCCGCGGTTTGTCCCGTGTCGTTGCTGAAGCGCCGATTGGATCAGCAGTGGACATCGAACTGATCCGTGACCGACGCGCCCGCACAGCGACTGTGGAACTCGGTGAGTTGCAGACCGAAAGCGAAGCGAATGAGAGCGTGCCGGCTCCGCTATCGAGCCTTAATGACAATGAAATCGGCCTCGAACTGGCTGAAATCGACGATGAAGCCCGGCGCCGGTTTGGTATTCCGCGCGATGTCGATGGCGCATTGGTGCGCTCGGTGAGCCCGCGCGGTCCGAGTTTTGGCAAGGTCGTCAAAGGGGATGTGATCGTGGAGATTGCCTTTGAGGCGGTGGCCACAGTGTCCGATGCTGAGGCGGCGATCGAGACAGCCAAAGCGCTTCCGGATGGAACTCCAGCGCTCGTTCGCGTCAGCCGGCGTGGTCAGGACCGGTTCTTCTCAATCGAGCTGGACTAGCCAGCGACAAAATAGGCTTCGGTATAGCCTTGAATATAGAGCGCGGTCGTCAGGTCCGTCATCGAGACAGCGGCATCAGCTTGTTCTGCAACGACAGGCTTGGCGTGAACAGCGAGTCCAAGGCCTGCCGCTGTGATCATCGCGAGATCATTGGCCCCATCGCCCATGCAGAGTGCGTCGCCGCGGGACAGTCCAAGCGCTGCGGCTTCTTCGTCGAGGGCTGTGAGCTTGGCCTCTCGGCCTAGGATCGGCCGGCCCACTTGGCCCGTCAGAGCGGCTCCATCGTCTATCAACGTGTTTCCGCGGTGGGCGTGAAAGCCTGCGGCCTCGGCCACGCGCTCGGTAAAGTAGGTGAAGCCACCCGAGACAAGGACGCAGCGTGCGCCATGGCGCGCCATGGTGGCGACCAGTGTTTTTGCACCGGGGGCAAGCGTGATCCGCTCGGCAAAGCATTGGGCAAGTGCATCCAGCGACAGGCCCCTGAGCATAGATACCCGCTCCGTCAGGGCCCCTTCAAAGTCGAGCTCACCGCGCATGGCGCGTTCCGTTATGACTGAGATTTCGGCTTTGAGGCCGGCATAGTCGGCCAGTTCATCGAGGCATTCCTGTTCGATGATAGTGGAATCCATGTCGCAGATGAGCAGGCGCTTGCGCCGGTTCGCGGTGGTAACAACGGCCGTGTCGGCTGCCCCCTTATAAGCCGACGCCAAGGCATCTGGCAGAGTTGCTGCACCGGAGTGCGCAATTTCTATCGCTGGGCTATGGTGTCCGAGCGTGTGCACCGGACCCTGGATACCGCCAACTGAGGCGATGATGTCGCGCGCAATAGTGCTGTCGATCTCATGGCCTTGGGGGGCAGCTACGATCGCAACATGTGTGTATTCAGTCATCGGACGGTATCCAGTCTTTCCTGTCGGCGCGGCGAGCTTTACGCTGTCGCGATGAAACCGGCTATCCTCATCCACGGTCCAACGGCCAGCGGCAAGACCCAACTCGCCATTGCGCTGGCCAAGCGCCTTGATGGCGAGATCGTCAACGCCGATTCCATGCAGGTTTATAAGGACCTGCGCGTATTGACCGCGCGGCCAAGCGCGGACGAGGAGGCTGAAGCGCCGCATCACCTGTTCGGCCATGTCGATGCCGGTGAGCGGTACTCCACCGGTAAGTGGCTGGAGGCTGCGCGGGAGACGCTCGCGGATATCGAGCGGCGCGGAAAGGTGGCCATCGTGACCGGTGGGACGGGGCTTTACTTCCTCGCCCTCGTCTCTGGCTTAAGCGATATTCCGCCCACGCCGGAGGAGGTGCGCGCGGATGTGAAGGCCTTGGTGAAGGCGGAAGGCGCGACGGGCGTGCGGAAGCGGCTGGAAGCGGTTGATCCTGACGGTGCGGCACGGTTCGGCGATGGCGACCGGCAGCGCCTCGCGCGGGCTTACGAGGTCTGGCTGTCGACGGGCAAGTCTATCACGGCGTTCCAGGGCCAACGGTCGCGTCCCATTCTGGCTGAGCGTGAATGGCTCGGCGTTGCTCTGACGCCGCCGCGCCCCCGGCTGTATGCGCGCATCGACCGCCGGTTTGAAGGCATGTTGATGCAGGGTGCCATGCGCGAAGCAGAAGCGCTGGTCTCGCGAGGACTGGACCCGGAGCTGCCGGCGATGAAGGCCCACGGGATGCCGTGGTTTGCGGCCTTCCTCAACGGCGACATGAGCGCCGAAAGCGCAGCCGACATGGCAAAGCGGGATACACGGCGCTACGCCAAGCGTCAGTTCACCTGGATTGCGCGCCAGTTTCCGTTCTGGCCAAGGATCCCTTCGCCCGAGCTCGATGGCCGGTTGAGGGTGATTCTTGCCCTTCATAAGGAACTTGACGCCAGTTGAGGGGCAGCTTATTCCAATTCTGCAACCGAGAGGAAACGCACATGCGCAATCGCGCTGTACTCGTTATCAGGCGTCCGTGACCGGCCCATAGAGGCTGGCGCGGGCGCATGCACAAAAGGGTCTCCTCGGAGGCCCTTTTTCTTTGACCCTTAGCCCCCATCGCCCATAACGCGAACCAGAGCAGACCATCCGCAAAGAGGCCCGCCATGACTGCCCAGACGACCCTTGACGCCAACGCCCGCCTGATGACCGGCGCGGACATCGTCATCGAAGCGCTCAAGGAGCAGGGCGTAGAGGTCATGTTCGGCTACCCGGGCGGAGCAGTGCTGCCCATTTATGATGCCTTGTTCGGCGAGGACTCGATCCGGCACATCCTCGTGCGCCATGAGCAAGGCGCTGGACATGCCGCCGAGGGCTATGCCCGGTCGACGGGCAAGCCGGGTGTGGCGCTGGTGACGTCGGGCCCGGGCGCGACGAACATGGTGACGCCGATTGCCGATGCGATGATGGATTCCATCCCGATGGTGGTGATCACAGGTCAGGTGCCAACGCATTTGATCGGCACCGACGCTTTCCAGGAATGCGATACGGTCGGGATCACGCGCTGTTGCGCCAAACACAACTATCTCGTCACCGATGTGGATGACCTTGCCCGAACCGTCCATGAAGCCTTCCATGTGGCGACGTCCGGGCGGCCCGGGCCGGTTGTCATCGACATTCCCAAGGATCTGCAATTCGCCACGGGGGCCTATCAGGGCAAGGCAAGCGTCAGCCGGCCGACCTACCGCCCGGCGCGCGATCCTGATTTAGACCGTATTGCCGAAGCCATCGCACTGATGAAAGCGGCCAAGCGGCCTGTGTTCTACACGGGCGGCGGGGTGATCAATTCCGGTCCGAAGGCCTCTGAGCTGTTGCGTAAGCTGCAGAAGGCGACCGGGTTTCCAGTGACGTCGACGCTTATGGGATTGGGCGCGTTTCCTGCGTCCCACGCCGATTGGCTGGGCATGTTGGGCATGCATGGTTCGTATGAAGCTAACAATGCCATGCATGATTGTGACCTGATGATCTGCGTCGGCGCGCGCTTTGACGACCGGGTGACCGGACGGATCGATGCCTTTTCGCCGGGCTCCAAGAAGATCCACATCGATATTGATCCCTCTTCAATCAACAAGGTGGTGCGCGTGGATGTGCCGATCATTGCGGACTGTGAGCGGGCGCTCGATGCCCTTCTGAAGACATGGACGGCAGAGAAGCTGAAAAAACCGGACCTCAAGACCTGGAAAGCTGAAATCGAAACATGGCGGGCGCGCAAGTGCTTTGCCTATGGCCGAGACGACAAGGCCATCAAACCGCAATACGCCGTCGAGCGGCTCCATGAGCTGACCAAGGACCGGGATACCTACATCTCCACCGAAGTTGGCCAGCACCAGATGTGGGCAGCGCAGTTCTATCACTTTGAAGCGCCGAACCGGTGGATGACATCCGGCGGGCTGGGAACGATGGGCTACGGACTGCCGGCGGCTGTGGGCATCCAGGCCGCACATCCCGATGCGCTGGTCATCGACATCGCTGGCGAGGCGTCGGTGCAGATGGTGATGCAGGAAATGTCGACGGCCGTGCAGCACAATCTGCCGATCAAGGTCTTCATTCTCAATAATGAGTGGATGGGGATGGTGCGCCAGTGGCAGGAGCTATTGCATGGCGAGCGGTACTCCCATTCCTATTCCGATGCACTGCCGGATTTTGTGAAGCTTGCCGAAGCCTATGGCGGCCACGGGATTGTCTGCGATGACCCGGCGGACCTCGACGCGAAGATCATGGAAATGATCGACACACCCAAGCCGGTCATCTTCGATTGCCGCGTAACCAAGGCTGAGAACTGCTTGCCCATGATCCCATCGGGCGCGGCGCACAATGAGATGATCCTTGGTGAAATTGTTGGCGATGAAATTGGCGAAGCCGGGCGCAAGCTGGTCTAGGCGCTCACAGCACTAGGCGGCAACCGGCCCTCCGTGGCATGGTCGCCTGGCCAGCAAGGAGGGATGCATGGAGACGTTCACAACAATTTTGTTCGCCAACCAGGCCGTGCTCTACGCGTTTGGCCCGGTTGTTCTCGGCATCTTGGGGTGGCTATGGACGTCGAGCCAAAGACGGTTTGAGCAGAACATGGCAGAAGCAGTGTTCCGCCAGCAGGTTGATCAGGCTCGATTGCAATGGGGCAGCCATGTCATCGACGCGCTGTCAGCGGCTCAAGCGATCGCGGAAGCCGGCCCGGACGCTGAAAACTTCGAGATTGAGCGCCGGGAAGCGCTTCAACATCTGTCCGCGCTCGCGGATCGGGGCCGGTTGTTCTTCCCGAACCTAACCAAGGAGGGTGATCGGGTTGTGAAAGATGCGTTCCGCTTGCCCTGGGCGTCTTCAAAGAACGATGCGGACAAGGAAAAGTCACAAGCGTTCCGCGGTAATCGCCCGCCGATCATCGATGCGATCATGTACGCCTATTACGAACTGCGCGCGGTTGGCGATACTGACGGCCCGAATGGCCGGAACGCTGCCAACTATATCTACAAATGCCGCCGGCTTTTCGTCTCAGCGCTTCAAGCCAATATCGATCCGCACCGCTATGACGAGCTGGTCGACCGCTATTCCGATCAGGACAGGACCCATAAAGCGGATATGCTGGTTCGTGCCGGCGAGCTTGGCCTTTTGCTGGACTCGCGGCGCAGCGGCCTGTTGACCGGATGCGAGGGGTCGGATTTCGGCTGGTCGAAGCTGATTTCCGCAGACAGGCGGCGCGAAATTCTCCACGAGGCCCAGTCGGAAGAGGGCGTTTGTCCGCCGCTCTCCGACCCCGAAATCCCGCAGGAGGCCGCTGAATGAGCGATGCCGAACCCAAACCCGCGCCGGCGAGCGCCTATGATATGTCCTATGCCGATGAGGCGGATGAGCGGCGTACGCTTGCTGTCATGGTCGACAACGAGCCAGGCGTTCTTGCGCGGGTCGTCGGGCTATTTTCTGCGCGTGGCTACAATATCGAGAGCCTGACCGTTGCTGAGGTTGATGCCTCGCGCCATCGCAGCCGGATCACCATCGTCACGTCGGGAACGCCGCAAATTCTCGAACAGATCGAGGCTCAGCTGCTGCGCCTCGTGCCAGTGGGGCGCGTGATCGACATCACCAAGTCCAAGCGCGGCGTAGAGCGCGAACTTGCGCTCGTGAAGGTTGCAGGCGTTGGCGAAAAGCGCGTCGAGGCGCTGCGCATGGCAGAGATCTTCCGCGCGAAGGTTATCGATACGACATCGGAGAGCTTTGTCTTTGAATTGACCGGCGCAAGCGCGAAGATCGACCAGTTTGTCGACCTGATGAAGCCCCTCGGCCTCGTAGAGCTCTCACGCACCGGCGTCCTCTCCATCCAACGCGGTAAGGAGAAGGGGTGACACGATGATTCAAGTCTATTCGTTATCGTCAGTCTTTCAAGGCGACCTCTCTGCCTCCTTGATCAGTTGGCCGAGCCAGCTTGGTCCTATGGATTGGGAAGGGCTGGGCGCACTTGTGGGTGGGATCGGCACAGTGCTCGCGATTGTCATCGCGGAACAACTGAATGTCATCAATACCGACTCGGATGTTCATCGGGCAAGGCGTGAGTCGCTGGAAGAAACGGCGCAATGAGCGGTGACGACTTTGATCGCGATGTCTGGTCAGTCCTTGGGTTGCCGGTGGATGCGGTGGATCTTGAGGGAGCGGCTGCGCGTGTGCGGAACGCGGTTCAAACGCGGAAAAAACTGTCCTTCGTGACGCCGAATGTGAACTGGCTTGTCCGGGCGTCTCGGGATCAAGCCGTGCGCGAGCGAATTGTCGATGCCGATCTCAGCCTTGCGGATGGGGCACCAATTGTGGCGATGGCAAAGGAGCTTGGCGTGCCCCTTAAGGAGCGCTGCGCCGGGTCCGACCTGTTTGAGCGTCTGCGCTGGCAGGATGCCGCGGGACGCCCGCCGATCCGCGTGTTTTTCTTCGGCGGCCGCGAAGGGGCCGGTGATGCCGCCGTGATGGCGATGAACAGCGAAGACAGCAATATGATTGCCTGCGGCGCGTTCAATCCGGGGTTTGGCGATGTCGCCTCAATGTCCGACCAGCGCTACATCGATTTTATCAACTCGAAACGCCCAGATTTCGTCGTTGTGTCGCTGGGTGCGGTGAAGGGACAGGCCTGGATCGATGCCAATAAGGACCGCGTTGAGGCCCCTGTGCTGTCGCACCTGGGCGCTGTCATCGACTTTGTGGCCGGTACGATTGAGCGCGCTCCAGAGCCTATTGCAGCCTCGGGTCTGGAATGGGCCTGGCGCATTGCAACAGAGCCGAGCCTCTGGAAGCGCTATGCCACAGACGGGATCGGCCTCGCCAAGCTTTGGCCGCGCCGTTTAGCGGCTTACAAGTCAGGGCTGGCCAGCCTGCCGCTAAGAGGGCTGCCCAAAGTCCAAATCACAGGCCGCGGGCAGGCGTCGCTGTCGGGGGATATCAAGCATGACGGCTTGTCCGCCGTTCGGGATGTGTTTCGCGGGATCGCCGCGCAGGATGCTTCGCCAACCCTCGATGTCTCGCAGCTCGGTGCTGTGGATGCCGCGTTTATCGGGCAGGTGCTGATGCTTCAGAAGGCAATGCGTCGGCGGGACATGACAATCCAGATGAGCGGGCTCGACCCGCGGCATGCTGAGCTCTTAAGGCTCGGCGGCATCCACTTCCATTGCCAGCCCATGCGGCAAGATACGCCGCAGTCGGCTTGATCCAGTTTTCCAGATTACGAAGGAGCGTAACGCCATGAAAATCTACTATGAGCAGGATGCCGATCTTGCCCTCATCAAGAGCAAGAAGGTTGCCGTGATCGGCTATGGCAGCCAGGGGCATGCCCACGTGCTCAATGCGCGGGATTCCGGCGTCACCGACATCGTGGTCGGCCTGCAGGAAGCCTCGGCCAGCCGCAAGAAGGCAGAGGCCGAAGGCCTGAAGGTGATGACCCCGTCGGAGGCGACCCAGTGGGCCGACGTGGTAATGATCCTCATTCCTGACGAAAAGCAGGCCGTGCTCTGGGCGAACGAGATCGAGCCCCATGTGCGCGAGGGTCAGCACATCATGTTCGGGCATGGCTTCAACGTTCACTATAATCTGATCCGCCCCATGGCGGGCGTAGACGTTTCCCTGTCGGCGCCGAAGGGGCCGGGGCACACTTTGCGGGCGCAATACCAGATGGGATTCGGCCTTCCGGGTCTTGTCGCCATCCATCAGGATGCCACTGGAACGGCGAAGGACATTGCGCTGAGCTATTCCAAGGCCATCGGCAATACGCGCGCTGGCGTGATCGAAACGAGCTTCAAGGAAGAGACAGAAACCGATCTTTTCGGCGAGCAGGCCGTTTTGTGCGGCGGCATCGTCGAGCTGATCAAGGCTGGGTTCGAGACGCTGGTTGAGGCCGGTTATGCGCCTGAAATGGCCTATTTCGAATGCCTCCACGAAACCAAGCTGATCGTCGACCTGATCTATGAAGGCGGCATCGCCAACATGAACTACTCGATCTCGAATACGGCCGAGTATGGCGAGTATGTCTCTGGCCCGCGGGTTGTGGTCTGCTAGACCAAGCGCGAGATGAAGAAGATCCTTACAGACATTCAGGACGGCACGTTCGCCCGCAACTGGGTTCTCGAAAATCAGGCCGGTGCGCCGAGCTTCCATGCCAAGCGTGCCCGCATGAATGATCACCTGATTGAGGAAGTGGGTGAAAAACTGCGCGGCATGATGCACTGGGCGCAGAATGATCGTCTGGTGGACAAGGCGCGCAACTAGGGCGGAGGTGTCCGGGCATGCCAGCGCTTGATGACTTTCCGACC
>JBCBWQ010000068.1:0-11482 GCA_039817025.1 Pseudomonadota bacterium
ATCTCCAGGTCGTCTGGACAAAGGTGCGCAACAAGGTCGACGACGCTCAGCGCGACTTGCCGCCTGGCGCGGGCCCAAGCGTCGTCAATGATGATTTCGGCGACGTCTACGGCATCTACTACCTGCTGACCGGCGAAGGCTACTCACCCGCTGAACTCATGACCTATGCGAAAGATCTGCGGCGGGACCTCCTATTGGTGGATGGGGTCGCGAAAGTCGGAATTATCGGCGAACAGGACGAGGTTATTTATGTCGAAGTGTCTCGTGACCGGGCGGCGGCCTTAGGTGTCTCACTCAACCAAGTCTACGATACGCTCTCTCAACAGAACACGGTGACAGCCGCCGGCGAGATCGTGCTCGGCGATGAACGCCTGGAGATTTCGCCAACGGGCGATATCAGTTCGGTCGACGCCATTCGCGGACTCATCATCGGAGACGCCTCGTCAGGCGGCGTGACGCGTCTTGGTGCCATCGCAAATGTAACGCGGGGCTACCGCGAACCGGCGACCCAGTACATTCGCTATGACGGCCAGCCGGCGCTGGGGATCGGCATCTCCAGCGTCGCCGGGGCGAACGTCGTGAAACTCGGCGAGGCTGTGGATTCCCAACTCGCCGCGCTGAACGGTCAGCGCCCTGTCGGCATGGAGCTGCACGAGTACTACCATCAGGGCAAAGTGGTCGACGCTTCGATCCAGGATTTCGCCTGGAACGTTATCGCCGCGCTTGCCATCGTGTTCGTGACGCTATTGATTTTTATGGGCTTCCGCTCCGGCCTCGTCATGGGTGCGACCGTGTTGCTAACCATGGCGGCGACCCTGCTCATCATGTGGGTCGCGGGCATTCCAATGCATCGGATATCGCTGGGCGCGCTGGTGATTTCACTTGGCATGCTGGTCGACAATGGCGTCGTGATCACAGACGGGATCCTTGTTGGCGTACAGAAAGGCCGCAACAAGCTCGACGTCGCCAGAGAAGTGGCGACGAAGAATTTGCGCCCGTTGCTCGGTGGCACGCTGGTTGGCATTATCGCCTTCGCGCCAATCGGGTTCGCACCGGGCGATACGGCGGAGTTTACAGGTGCACTCTTCTGGGTTGTGCTGATTGCGCTCGGTTTGAGTTGGGTGCTGGCGTTCACCATCACGCCGCTCTTTTGCTATTGGGCCTTTCCACAGCAATCGGCCCCGACGGATGATGCGCCCGCCGAGGACGGCCGCTTCATGCGCGCCTACAAAGGTGTGATCCGCGGAGCGCTCTCGAACAAGACGCTGTCGATCGCCGCGACGGTTGCTGTTTTCGCTGTGGCGATCTGGGGCTTTCAGTTCGTTAAATCCGGATTTTTCCCGGCCTCGACCTCGCCGCAGGTCGTCGTCGACTATTATCTGCCCGAAGGCACAAATATCGACCGAACGCGCGAAGACATGATCCGGCTAGAATCGTTTGTAAGCGAGCTCGACGGCATCGAGAATGTGCAGACGCTCATCGGCGGAGGCGCTCTTCGGTACATGTTGGTCTATGACGCCGGCTCAGACGATGCGTCCTACGGTCAATTGTTGATCCGCACGGCCGCATACCAAGACAATGACCGCCTGATCCGCGAGATACAGAACCATGCCGGTGATGCGTTCCCGGGCGGGCTAGCCAAAGCATGGAAGTTTCAACTCGGCCCGGGTGGCGGCTCCAAGATCGAGGCCAGTTTCTCCGGGCGGGACCCGGCCATCCTCCGGGAACTTGCCAATTCGGCCAAGGCAATTATGGCGGCGGATGGCGAGGCCATCTTGATTAAGGATGATTGGCGCCGCCCTGTCCCGGTGGTCGAGCCGGTCTATTCGGAAAACAAGGGCGAGCGCGTCGGCATCACCCGCAAGGACATCGCCGAAGCGCTTGAAGAGAATTTCACCGGACGCCAGCGCGGCGTCTTCCGCGAGGGCGACGACCTCATTCCGATCATTTCACGATCACCAGAAAGCGACCGCCGCGACCCGTGGAGTATGGCGTCGATACAAGTGATCAGCCCGACCAGCCAGCGCGCCGTTCCGCTAGCCCAGGTCATCGACGATGCGTTGCTGACGTGGCGCGATGCGAAGCTCTTGCGCACGGATCGCGTGCTAACCGTCAAGGCGCAATGCGATCCTGCGCTTGGCGTTCTCGCGGATGATCTATTCTCTCGCATCCGGCCGCAGATCGAGGCGATTGATCTGCCAGATGGTTACAAGCTCGAATGGAAGGGTGAGTTCGGCGACAGCTCCGAAGCCCAGAGCAATCTCGCCAGCACGATCCCACTCGGCCTGCTCGCTATGGTTCTGGTTGTGGTCGTGTTGTTCAACGCCATCCGCCAGCCCATCGTGATCTGGTCGATCGTTCCACTTGCGATCGTCGGGGTCGTGTTCGGACTCGTTGTGACGCAAACGCCATTGGAATTCATGGGGATCCTTGGGTTGCTGTCGCTATCTGGTCTCTTGATCCAGAACTCGCTCGTCCTGGTGGATTCAACTGATGATCTCATCGCCTCCGGAATGCCGCGCTTTGATGCGCTGGTTGAATCTGCGGCCAGCCGTCTTCGCCCGGTGACCATGGGCGCTTTTACGACGGTGCTCGGCGTGATGCCGCTCTACTTCGATGCCTTCTTCCGATCGATGACAGTGGTGCTTGTCTTCGGTCTCAGCTTCGCCACGTTGATAACGTTGCTCGTAACGCCAGTGCTTTACGCGCTCTTTTTCGGCATAAAGAAAGACGAAACAGCGCTGGCGCCCGCGACAGCCGACCCTGAGGAGGCGATCGCATGATCAGGACGAGCGCGATAATCTGCGCAACGGTTTACCTGACTGGCTGCGCGTCCATCACGTTGCCGGATGTGGCGGGCCGGGCCGCGCGGGCGGCTACATCCGAAGCCCCCAACATCTGGGCGAGTGCGAGCGAGACCGTCGGCGACGTGAACGTTGGCTGGATCGACGCGCTTGACGATCCTGTCCTTCTCGCCCTCGTCGAGGAGGCCCAGGCGAACAACCGCAATCTCCAGGCGGCGGCCGCGAATGTGGAGCGCTCCTGGGCGCTCGCGGGTCAGGCGGGGGCCAGTCTCTCACCTGCTGTCAGCCTGAGTTCGGGCGCAGAGCGCGGCGGCTCCATAGAAGGACGCAGCACTGACAGCTACAATCTCGGACTGCAGGCGAGTTGGGAACTCGATGTCTGGGGTAGGATACGCGCTGGCGAACAGGCCGCTGTGCTCAGCGCGCAGTCGGCCGAAGCGGACTATATCTATAGCCAATACTCTCTCGCCGCTGCAGTCGCCCGCGCCTATTTCCTTGCGATCGAAGCTGACCAGCAGGTCGATGTCGCGGCAAAGACCCTGGAAGCGCTGACCGAGACCGATCGGATCGTTCAGGTGCAGAATGAGTTCGGCCTCGCGACATCCCAGGACGTCGCCCTGTCGCGTTCGGATCTTGCTCGCACCCAAGCATCGCTAACCGCGGCCGAGGGCGCCCAGCGCGACGCGCTTCGCGCCCTGGAAGTCTTGCTGGGCCGTTATCCCGCGGCAGACCTCGACGTGCGGACCACATTGCCGGATGTGCCAAAGCAACCGCCCGCCGGCATCCCGTCTACGCTACTTGAGCGTCGTCCAGACATTATCGCCGCCGAGCGCTCCGTTGCAGCCGCGTTCAACAGCCTAGACCAGGCGAAGGCCGCCCGCATGCCCTCGATCAGTTTGACCGGGAGCATCGGCGGCGCTTCGCCCGATCTGGCCGATCTCCTCAATCCGACGAATGTCGCGTGGCAGGCGGCGACCAGCCTTGTCGCGCCCCTCATCGACGGGGGATTGCGCGAAGCGCAGGTGGAGCAGGCCACCGCAGAACAGAAGCAGGCTATCTCCGCCTATGGCCAAGCGGCGCTCGACGCTTTTCAGGAGGTCGAGGGTAGCCTCGACCAGAACGTCGTCCTGCGCGAGCGCGCTACCGCTCTGCGCGAAGCCGCCAACGAGGCTAACCGTGCGCTGCGCATCGTACGTCTACGCTATGATGAGGGCGAAACCGATTTGCTTGACGTGCTGACGATACAGCAACGTGTCTTCACAGCAGATGCAGACCTCGTCAGCATCGAACGCGCCCGCCTCGACGAATGGGTCGGCCTGAACCTGGCGCTGGGAGGAGACTGGCGCGCGAGTTGATCCGTCCAGTAACTTAAGTCCCGACCATCGAAGCCGTTGAGGGACACCCAGTGTCAATTTGCGGGATCAATCGATCATTCCTAGAACCATTGTCGAGTGCTGTGTAGGCCCAACTCCTGCACAAACCGGCTTGATTTCTTATGTCTGGATTTGCGCCCACTCCTGCCGCTCGGCGCTGACTTGGTCTCCGGCAATTTCTCGCCGAAAACGGTCACACCAAGACTTGGTCTCTATGTCCGAAAGTGACTGACGAATGGACATGCGCACAATCGCGCAGGTGGTGTGGATTTCAGCATTTGGACTGTCCAAAAGCCTGAGTGCTAAGGATTTTTCATGCGTCATCTGCTCGAAATTCGCGCTGCCTACTTTGTTGCCAAACTGGGTACGGTGTCCGCCGCCGCGCAGCATTTGGGCGTTCACCGGGCGACCGTTCAGCGGCGTATTGATGTGCTTGAAGCCGAGCTTGGCGGCAAGATTTTCCTGCGTCATAGCCGGGGGTATTCTCTTACAGAACTGGGCCGCGAGCTATTGTCCGCGGCTGGGCGCATCGAAGAAGAGATCGAACGATTTATCGGCTATTCCTCAGTCAAAGCCACGAAGGTCGAAGGCGAGTTGATCATTGCATCAACGCCACCAAGCTTCTCCCCCACGATCATTGCAGCAGTGAAGGCCTTTCGGGAGACCTATGGCGACGCCTCGGTCAAGTATCTGCTGGTCGACAAACCACCAAAACTCGAACTTGGCGAAGCCCATATCTACTTCCATTTTGGGGAAAAGCTCGAAAATCCCGATTACGTCGTACTCCCCTGGATGACCTTCTCCGCCGGGATTTACGTCAGCAAAAGCTACGTCGAGAGGCGCGGAAATCCGGATGCCATGGATCAGTTGTACCAGCATGAATTCGCCCTGCTCACGCACGAGCAGTATTCGCTGCCAGATGATTGGATTCGAGAACATGTGCCGGAAACGTCCGTCGCATTCGTGAGCAATGACAGGTTGAACACATGGCGTGCGGTGGTCGATGGATTGGCGATCGGTAACCTTCCCGATCACCTGGCGATAAATGATCCCGATATCGAGCCGATCGCCTTGACCATTCCAAAGTTTGAATCAACCTGCTGGGCGATTACACATGTGGACAGCCATCGCTCGCCAAAGGTCCAGGCCTACTTCGCTTGCCTGCGAGATATCGGGCTGATGCGCACGTCAGAGTTGGAAGTGGATCCGACAATCATGCCCAAGGTTTAGCGTGCGGGCGACTGGGTCTGGATGAGCAGGCCCGCGCATCGATTGTACAATTTGAGTGTCTTGGATGCCCGCCAATTTGGTCGGAAAGTGCAGTGGGGTTTGGTCGCCTAAAGGAAGTAGTCGTGTTCGTTTCGCGTTGGTCCGTTGCCGGAATGCTTACCGCGTGCGTGTTGAGTTTCAGCGCCCATGCCGACGAGGCCTGTGAAGCCTTTGTGAGCGACGCCGTACATGCCGCGTTTGACCAAATCGAGAGGCAGTCCGCCCAGGACGCGTTCGCGGCAGTCCAGTCGACGGTTGAAGCCACTGTAGATGAGCGAAAACTGGCCAGGTTCACCCTTGGTCGGTTCGCCCAAACTGCCGACGAGCATCAGCTCGTTCTCTTTCAAGCGGCATTGACCGAGTACTTGTCTGCGCTGTTGCTGGATTATTTCGACGGCGCTGCGGGCCTTACCCTGGAGGTTTCACGGTCGGTGGACCGGAGCGCGCGAGACTGCATTGCTGAAACGATCATTCACCGAGATAATCAGGACGACCTGATCTTGTCGTGGCGGGTCTTTCGAGACGCCGGCAATATGTCCATTGTCGACGTGGCGACCACACAGGGCGGCAATACGCTCTGGTTATCCATAGAGCTGAGAGCTCAATTTGCCGAACGCCTGGACCGCAATGGCGGAGACGTTGAGGCCTTGATTGACGAATTGAAGACCCGCCGTTCAGGTCTCTAAGCGTAAGGAAAAATAGCAATGCCAAAGATTGAACCTCAAGCCGACGGACCTCTTCTGGTGAAGGGTGAGCCGGACATCCTCTATCAAGATGGCACCGCACTGCCGCCGAAACCGGTCACCGCCCTTTGTCGATGTGGCGCCTCGAAGTCAAAGCCCTACTGCGACGGTTCCCATGTGGCTGCGGGCTTTTTGAGCGACAGCGATGATGGCGCGCTTCGAAAGACACCGATCAGCTATACCGGCAAAGTCGACGGGCAGGATGTGACGGTCTCCTATACGCCTGTGCTCTGCTCCCATGCAGCTGAGTGTCAGAAAGCCGCATCGAAGATGTTCGATCCGGCGCGAAAACCCTGGGTCGATGTCTCTGAAGGTGACATGTCAGATGTGTTGTCAGCGGTTGGCAATTGCCCGTCTGGTGCGCTCAGCCTTCAGATAGGGTCGCTTCCGGGCGCGATGCACATGACCGATGGCAATGTGGACATCCAGATCGAGAAAAACGGCCCATACCGTGTGCGGAACATTTCAATCGAATCTGAATTTTCAACGGCCGGGTCCAGCCCATCCAAATATGTGCTTTGCCGGTGTGGGAAGTCCAAGAACAAGCCGTTCTGCGATGGCACCCATTATGATGAGAAATGGACCGACGACGCCACCTGAGCCCGCCCACTCTCTATAAGAATTCCTGGCCGCATAACCGCAGCGCCTTTTCGATGCTGTCGTTTTGCAGCGTGAGCCGCACCGCACGAGGTTGAGCAGCTTATGCGCGCAAGAACCGTATGTGGCGATCCTAACGGCCATCCATGCGTTCGAGAACGGCGTGGCAATCGGTCGACATCTCACGGTATCGGGAGAAACCCGTTGCCAGCCTCCAAGGAAACGGCCACCAATTACATAAAATGCGGAAAAATGCGCAGGGTATCCTCTCCGGATTGGGCATTTGGCTGATTGGAATTCTGATATGTCCGCGCACATGAAATATTGGGATGAGGTCCGCACGGTCGCGAAAGTGGCCCGTGTTGGAACTGTGAGTGCTGCCTCGAAAGAGCTTGGAATACACCGCGCGACGGTTCAGCGTCACGTCGAGCAGATGGAAGCTGCGCTTGGAACAAAACTGTTCCTGAAACATGCGCGCGGGTACACGCCCACGGAAGCGGCCCTGGAGCTGCGGCGCGTGGCAGAGAGCACGGAAGAAGAAATCGACCGGATTGCGCGCCGGATTCAGCTCACAGATGGTGACTTTGAATCTTCGGTCACGTTAACGGCGTCTCCGCCCTTGCGTCTTGTGATGGTGGAAGTGGTCAAGGAAATATGCCTGACCTATCCCAAACTTCGGCTCAATTTTCTCTCTGAACACGAAGTCGTTGCTTTGGAGAAAGGCGATGCCGATATTGCCGTTCGCGCGGGAGGACGCCCGGAAAACCCCGACTATGTCGTTCAGCCGCTCGAACAGCTCGATTGGGCGCTTTACGCCAGCCCGACCTATGTGGCGCGGCATGGACTTCCCAAAACCAAATCCGAATTCCCAGGTCATTACTTTGTGGGTCCGGCAAGCAAAGACCCTGTCCACCCTGGACTGTCTTGGATCGCCGAGCATGTGCCACACGCCAACATCGTGATCCGAAGCAATGACGCACAATTTCTGGAGGAATGCGTGCTCGAGGGCGGAGCAATCGGATTTCTAAATGACAAGGTGGTCAGCGAACAGCATGGATTTACCAAAGTCATGGATCCTGAGCCCAAAATTACCACCCATCTGTGGCTGGTTACCCATGTCGACCAGCACCGGCGACCTAAAATCCAGGCTTGCCTCAAGGCTATCAAATCCGTCTTTCAGCTGAGATCTCAACGCCCAGAGTGAAGAAAGGCAGCTTCCGTGAAGACCCATGGGCGCACATCCCATGTTGAGATTTGAGACACCCAATCGGCGCCATTTCCCTGAACGGCCACTTGACTGTCTTTTTGCGACAGCGAACTGTCTTGCCTGATGCCGCAGTTGGATGAGCGCGAACGCGGTAGAATTCTTGGGCTGTTTCCGACGCGGCTCACAGAGGGGCTGCTATGTCTGATGAGAATATCGATCGGCAACAGTCCGTCGACGCCCTCAACCGCGAGTGGCTGGCCTGTCCCTATTGCGACACGCTTTGGCGCCGCCCCCAGCTTGATGAGGGCGAACGGGTAAAGTGCGGGCGCTGCCATTCGGTGATTTTGACGAACAAGCATCGCAGCGCCGAGCGCACCATGGCGCTGATGATTGCGAGCCTTATCCTTTACGGCGTCGCGGTCAGCTTTCCGTTCATGCGTATGGAGCGATCCGGGCTTTCGAATGAAATCTCGGTTATCGATTCCGTTCGCGTGCTTTGGGACAATGGCATGCCCAACCTGGCGGTGATCTGTGGGGCTTTCATACTCTTGTTTCCGCTCAGCCGGATCGTGCTTTTGTTCTTTGTCGGCCTTAGTCTGCACCGCAAACACGATACAGGCCGTCCCCACGCCTGGTCGTTCCGTATGGCACAATTGCTGGAGCCCTGGACCATGGCTGAGATTTTCATGATTGGAGTGATTGTGTCTCTCGTTAAGGTGGGAAAACTTGCAGACATTACACTTGGACCGGCCTTTTGGGCCATGTCTGGCCTGATCGTTTTACTGGCCTTGGGCGCATCAGCGGTATGCCGCGATACGATCTGGCACGACATACGGCGGATGTCATGACAACGGCGCGCGAACGCGGCTGGGCCGTTTGCCGAACGTGCCGCACCTTGACTGACAAGCCCGGTGAGAACTGTGTCGTATGCGGTTCAAAAACCCGCCTGCGAAACACCCGATCACTGGAGTTCGTCTGGGCCTTATGGATCGCGGGGATCATCGCCTACATTCCCGGTAATCTGCTCCCGATCATGATCACACAGTCTGTGTCGGGGGATAGCCCGTCCACCATCATGGGTGGCGTGCTGACCCTTGTTCACCATGGAAGCTTCGATATCGCAGCGGTAATTTTTATTGCCAGCATTGTTGTTCCCGTCACCAAATTCGCTGTCATTGCCTGGCTGGCCCTGTCCATCCAACGAGGATGGAATATCAGCGAGCACCGACGCCATTTTGCCCATGATGCGGTAGAGTTTATTGGCCGCTGGTCGATGATTGATGTGTTTGTGGTGGCGGCACTCGCAGCATTGATCCAAATCGGTGGGCTTATGTCCATTGTCCCCGGCGCTGGCGTGGATGCGTTTGCCATGTCAGTGATTTTCACAATGTTTTCAGCGATGAGCCTTGATCCGAGACTTATCTGGGATGGGAAGCGCTCATCGAAAAGGAGCGGCCATGTCGCAGAATGAAACCGGCGAACTGCACATTGAAAGCGGAAAGCGCCGTGGCCTGTCGCCGGTCTGGTTCGTGCCGATCATTGCAGCCATCCTTGGCGGTTTCGTGGCCTGGCAGTCACTTGCCAATCAAGGCCCGCTTGTCGAAATCCGTTTCGGAGAAGCGAAAGGCATCAAGGCCGACAAGACCGAGATCAAACATAAGGATGTGGTGATTGGCATCGTTGAGGATGTCAGCTTCGCGGACGGTCTCGAGGGCGTCATTGTGACGGCGCGGCTGGAACCTGAAATGGAGCCCTATCTCGGCGAGACCACAGACTTCTGGGTGGTCGGCGCCGATATTTCGGGAACCGACCTATCGGGTCTGGGCACACTTCTCTCCGGCTCCTATATCGAAGTCGATTGGTCAAGTGAGCCAACGGAACGCCGTCGCCGGTTTGAAGGCCTCAGCAAACGCCCTCTCACGCCGCCGAGTGCCGAAGGGCAACATGTGGTCCTAACAACTCCGATCGCGGGGTCGGTGAATGTTGGGTCCCCGATCTACTATCGCGGCATTGCTGTCGGTCGGGTGGAAAGCCGTGCGCTTTCCGAAGACTACAGTTCCATCGAGTATTCAACCTTCGTCGAGGCCCCCTATGACGATTTGATCACCCGGTCGACCCAGTTCTGGAATGTCTCCGGCGTATCCTTGGACGCAGGCACCGACGGGCTTTCAGTGAACCTCGCGTCCTTGGAGGCGCTGGTCAGTGGGGGGGTCGCGTTTGGACAAGTTGCAGCCGATATCTCCGGCAAACCGATCGAAGAAAATGCACGGTTCAGATTGTTCAGCGATCGCCAGGACGCTATTGAAAGCCAGTTTGAGACAGGCGACGATCTCGCCGTTCGCATGGCATTGTCGTTTGACAGTTCGGTTGCGGGGTTAGAGCCTGGCGCGCCGGTGGAATGGCAGGGGATCCGGATCGGAACGGTTGTAGATCTGCAACTGGATCTGGAGGTTGAGCCAGGCGCGAACCTTGTCGACGTAATCATCGAATTGCAGCCTAGCCGGATCGGACTTGAGTTTTCGGACGTGTCTGAAGGTCAACAGGAACTCCAGAATTGGGTTGATGCCGGCATGCGGGTACGCTTGGCGACAGGCAATATTTTGACCGGCAAGAAACTCATTCGTTTCGTTGACGGGATCGGCACAAATCCAGTGCGGATCGACTTCTCAGAGCTGCCTTACCCCCGGCTCCCAACTGCGCCATCAGAGCTGGATGCGATCGCGGAAAATGCAGAAGATCTTGTTGCAAACTTGGCAGACCTTCCGCTGGAAGACCTAGTGGTGTCGGCCGTCAGCCTTCTGAATAACGCGAACGCGTTTGTTGCGAGCCCCGATATGCAGGAGCTGCCTTCCGAACTGAATACAACGCTCGCATCCTTCGACCGGATCGCTGTCAATCTGGACGAGGCAACCCGCAGTCTTCCGGACCTGATTAAAAATCTCAATCAAATCGCCGATGCAGGCGAGACAACACTGTCGGGTCTGTCGCCCGACTCCCAACTCTATGTCGACCTGTCCAGCGCCGTCCGGGACCTGCGGGATGCATCACGCTCGCTTTCTGCCCTGGCGGTTCGGCTGGAAGAACAACCCAACGCCCTAATCGTGGGAAGGAACTAGCCATGGCCCTCAAGCGCTTGATCATGTTTTCTGGATTGACGGCCAGTCTTGGCGCGTGTGCATCCGCTCCGGAGCCGATATTGTATACTTTGGCTCCCCATAGCCCTGCCGAGGGCAGTCGCGCCGAAACCGCAACTCTGATCGGCCTGTCGGAGATTACGTTGCCATCCTATGCGCGGAACCCGCAGATCACGACGGCGACCAGCGCATATCAGATTTCACAGGACGATGATCACCGCTGGGCCAGTCCGCCAAGCGAAGCCATCTCGCAGCAACTCTCTGCGGTTCTGGAATCTGACGCGGGTGGAAATGTTTTGTTGCGGCCTTATCCAACGGGAGTTCGGCCTGATCTGCGGCTGACCATCTCGTTTAG
>JBCBWQ010000069.1:0-11462 GCA_039817025.1 Pseudomonadota bacterium
GATCGGCTGAAATTCGACCGCGATGGCGACCACTGGACCCGCCAGCGCCTCTATCCCTGAGGAGACAGACCCGCATGACCCAGCTCGCCGCCTATGAAGGCAAACTGGCCCTCGTCACAGGCGCGGGCGACGGCATCGGAGCCATGCTGGCGCGCAAGCTCGCGGCCGCCGGCATGAAGGTCTGCGTGCAGGATATCCGAGTTGAAGCGGCCGAAGCGGTCGCGGAAGACATCGGCGCATCGGCCTTCGCCATTGGCGGCGATGTCAGCGACATGGACAGCCTTGCAGATGCCGCCGCAGCCGTCAGGGCGCGGGGAGAACCGCTGAATCTGCTCTGGCTCAATGCAGGCGTCGGCGTTGGCGCGCCTGTTCTTTCCGGCAAACCGTCAGCGATCGACTGGGGGTTCGGCGTGAATGTTCTGGGCGTCATCTGGAGCGCCCAGGCTTTTGCGCCGCTGATGGAGAACGCCGCAGGGCCAAAGCATGTCGGCTTCACTGCATCCACAGCAGCGCTCCGTCCGCCGGAAGGCGATTTCCCGCTCTACGCCACCACCAAGCACTGCACATTCGCAGTCGCCGAAGCCCTTTCGGGCGAATTCAAGCGCGAGGGGATCGATACCACGATCCTGTGTCCCGGCCTTCTCAACACCGACATCTGGGACGGGGCCCGCGCGCGGCCCGAACGCTTCGGCGGCGTCCGGCGCATGGACCCGAAAATCTCAGGCCACTGGCGCGCCGCCCAGGACCCGGACGTCATGTGGCCCCACATCGCAGGCAAGATCGACGCCGGCGGTGGCTACCTCGTTTGCGCGACCGATACTGAAACCAAAGCGATTTTCGAGACGCGCGCGCAGGCGATCGCGGACAGCTTCGTGGACCTTTCGCCCAAGGCCCCCTAACCGATCACAATCTCCGATCCGAGATCGAGATAAATGATCAGGACCGCTGCGATCAGGAGCAGCATCACCGAGATTGCAGCATTCACGATCACCGCCCGCCGCGCATTTTCGCGCTCAATCCAGCCCCGCGCCCTCACGCCCTGAAACCAGAAGACGATCAATGCTGAGAGGACGAGGCTCGCCACGTTCAACGTCAGCAACAGCGCCGCACGCCCCGCATAGATCCATTCCCCGGCACCAGCGAACAGGCCAATGGCTGCACCGGGCGGCAACAGCGCTGCAGCGACCATCACGCCGACCAGCACGGCCCCTTGCCCGCGCGTGATCGACAGCGCCGCAGCGCCGCCCGCTGCCATCGCCAGCGCCAGCCCATCGAGACGCACCTCAGCCCGCGAAATCAGCTCACGGCTGTTCAGATTGACCTCCAGCATGAAGGACAGCGCGACCGAACACAGAAGCGCCAACAGCACGCCCGCCGCCAGTGTCTTGCCAGAGGCCTTCAACAGCGCATCGTCGCCGAGCGCCACACCAAGGGAAAAGCCAAGGATCGGCCCGAGCAGCGGCGCAATGACCATCGCGCCAATCACGGCCGCAACCCCGTTCGCATTCAACCCGATCGCTGCCACCACGGTGGAGAGGATGACGAGCACCAGAAAATCCCGGTCAAGCCGCGCGCCCGAGGCAATGTCCTCGAAGATCTCCTCCCGCGTGGCCCGGTCGTTGCGCGCGGCTTTTTCGTCGGTGGGCTCCTCAACGCGCGGAGAGGTCGCCTCTATCGCCTGAAGTGTAATCCGCCACGCCTTCTCATCCTTCAGGCAGTCCTGAATGCTGTCCATCAGCATCTGACCGGTGCCATCGCGCAGGAACACGGTGATCAGCTTGCGGTCGCGCTGTTCCAGTTGGGTGACGTGGTAGTCGATCGGATCGGCGGCTCGCACAACGCGCAGCGTCAGCTCAAATGGGTCGCCCGCCCGCACATGAATTGAGAGCTGCCGCAAGCGTCTAGTTCCGCTTCAGGCGTTTGAGCAGGCTGGATGTGTCCCACCGCCCGCCGCCCATGGCCTGCACATCGGCATAAAACTGGTCCACCAGCGCCGCCACTGGCAGCGAAGAGCCCTGCGCCCGCGCCGTTTCTAGGGCAATCCGCAAATCCTTGCGCATCCAGTCTACAGCGAACCCATGGTCGTAAGAATCGGCCACCATCGTCTTCCAGCGGTTTTCCATCTGCCAGCTCTGCGCTGCGCCGCCCGAGATCGCTTCAATCACGGCCGCTTCATCAAGCCCCGCATCGGCCGCGAAGGCCAGCGCTTCGGCGAGCCCCTGCAAGACGCCCGCAATCGCAATCTGGTTGCAAGACTTCGCGAGCTGACCCGCTCCGCTGTCCCCGATCCGCGTGATGCGCTTGGAATACGCCGCCATCACCGGCTCGGCCTTGTCGAACGCAGCTGTGTCTCCGCCGCACATGACGGTGAGCTGCCCGGATTCCGCACCGGCCTGCCCTCCTGAAATCGGCGCATCGAGAAACGCAGCACCCTTTTCGCCAGCCCGCGTGTGCAACTCCCGCGCGAGGCCAGCACTGGCGGTCGTATGGTCCACAATCACCATGCCCCCACCAATGGTCGGCTCCAGTGCCTCATAAACTGCGCGCACATCCGGATCGTCGCCCAGGCAAAGGAAGACATACTCCTTGGCAAAGGTTGCGGCCTCCGGCGTCGCCGCAGCGTCGCCTCGATAGGTCTGCGCCCACGCATCGGCCTTGGCGGCTGTACGGTTCCACACCGTTACCTTGTGCCCCGCCTTGGCGAGATGTCCCGCCATCGGTGCGCCCATGACGCCCAACCCCAAGAATGCAATACGCGCCATTTGCGGCTCCTCGGCCCTGCTCGCTGCAAACTCGATCAAATTTCATCGAAATCAAACCCCCCGTCCGAAATCGATATCAACCCTGTTTCGCTAAAGGTGGTCGCAGATCAGAAGGATCGAGTTCGCATGACGATGGTTTATGCCCATCGGCGCGCACAGGGCAGAAGGCCCGCCGCGCCGCGTCCCTTGAGGGGGAACTGGAAGATGGCCTATGCCGACTTCCTGACGGCGCTCATGGCTTTTTTCATGGTTCTGTGGATCACGCAGGGCGTCTCCGACGATGACCGCGCCGCCCTTGCCGACTACTTCGCCAGCAACAGCACTGTACCGGCTTCACAGGCACCAGCAGAGATGCAGACAGACCCGCTATCGGCCCGGTTCGCCGCTGCAATCGACTCCGGTCGCCTCAGCATTGCCAGCACAGCAGACACAGTCCGCATCGAAGTCATGGACCGCACCTCCGCCCCGCTCTTCGCCAGCGCACAGCACGCGTTCACAAAGGACGGTGCTGCCCTGATCGCCGCCCTCACGCCGGCTCTTCAGGATACGCCCGGTACGATCCAGATCGAAGGCCACACGGATGCTTTCCCGGCCGCGCCAGGCGCCATCGACAACTGGACCCTGTCCACGGCCCGCGCATTGGAGGCAAGACAGGTCCTTGTCTCAGCAGGGCTTTCCGAGCACCGAATTACCGGCATCGCCGGCCTTGCGGACACTGCGCCGCTCAACCCCGGCGAACCCCACTTGTCAGCGAACAGACGGATCAGCATACTTCTGGATCGAACGGCCGTTGGCGACTAGCCCGGCAGACTAAGCCGGAGTCCCGATGATCAGCGACATCGCGGCCCAATGGCCGATGTGGGCAAGTCTCGCCATCGTCCTCGGGTCCATAGGATTTTACCTGACGGATCGGTACTCGATGGAGATCGTCTCCGTCGGGGTCATCGCTGTGTTGATGGTGCTGTTCTCGCTACCAGGAGCCCATAGCGCTGCAGGTGCCCCGGTTTCCGCAACAGATCTGCTCGCCGGATTCGGCAACCCTGCCCTGATAACCATTATGGCCTTGCTTGTTGTGGGACAGGGCCTTTTCCAGACTGGCGCTCTTGAAGGGCCAACCAAATACTTGCTGGGCTCGTATGACAAACGTCCGATGGCAACGCTAATCGCCGCCTTTTTCGGCGTTTTTGCCGTCAGTGCCTTCATCAACAATACCCCGGTCGTGATCATGTTCCTGCCGGTGATGAGCGCCATTGCCATGCGCATGGGCGCTGCGCCGTCCAAGCTCATGATGCCGCTCAGCTTCGCCAGTATCTTTGCGGGGATGACCACGCTGATCGGCACATCAACGAACCTGCTCGCCGCCGAAGCCTATGAGCGTATCGAAGGCCAGGCGCTCGGTTTCTTTGCACAAACGCCCATGGGCCTCATTCTCGCCGGCGTTGGCTTCATCTACCTCATCATCGCCTCCCGCCTGCTCCTGCCCGCTCGCAAGGATCTCAGCGAAGATTTCATCCCCACATCCGGCAAGCAGTTCATCGTCCAGATCGAGATCAAGCACGGCCACTTCCTCTACGGCAAAAGCCCGATCGCAGGCATGTTTGAAGACTTGCCTGAAATGACCGTGCGCATGATCCAACGCGGGGAACGCGCCATCCTTCCCCCATTTGAAGATGTCGAGCTCCAATCGGGTGACCTTGTCATCGTTGCTGCCACCCGCGCCGCCCTGACCGATGTCCTCGCCTCACGCCCGGAACTCCTCGAACAGATCTGGCGCTCTGGCGGCGGTCACATGGATGATGACGACGACACCCCCCGCGCGCTCGCACTCGTGGAGGCCGTCGTCGCTCCCGGCTCGCGCATGATTGGCCGCACCGTGGAAATGCTCGGCTTCCGGCGCCTCACAAAGGCCGTCACGCTCGGGATCCAGCGCCGCAGCCGCATGATCCGGGCAAAGCTGGACGAAATCCGCCTCGAAGCGGGCGACACGCTGCTCCTGTGCGGCCCCGAAGACGCGTTTCGGGAACTTCGCTCAAGCCGGGACCTCATCACGCTCGAATGGTCCCAGACCGAAATTGCGCTCACCACCCGCGCCCTTGCCGCCCGGATCATTGCAGCCGCCATGGTGGTCTTCGCGGCAACGGGCCTGCTGAACATCGTCCACGCCTCGGTGCTTGCGGCGACGGCGATGATCCTTGGTGGCTGCCTGAACACGAGGCAGGCGGCCCGTTCGCTCGACTTGCGGATATTTCTCGTCATTGCCGCTGCGCTGGCCATGGGCGTCGCCCTTGAGCGTACAGGGGCCGCCCAGCTCATCGCAGAAGGCGTGGTTGCGCTGTCTTCGCCCTATGGCGAGCTTGCCGTGCTCTCGGCGATTTTTCTCGTAGTTGCGCTGCTCACAAACGTCCTCAGCAATGCAGCGACGGCAGTATTGTTTTCCCCGATCGCGCTCTCAGCGGCCGATCAGGTCGGTGCGGCAGACCCGTTGCCCTACCTGCTCGCGGTCATCTACGGAGCCAATTGTTGCTTCGCCACGCCGATCGCCTACCAGACGAATATGCTCGTCATGGGACCCGGACACTACAAGTTCGCAGACTTCGCTCGTTTCGGAGGACCGCTTGTCATTTTGCTTTGGGCAGTGTTCACCATAACTGCCTCTTGGCGATTTGACCTTTGAGTGACTTAATCGGAGCAGATGAAGCTTAGCGATTCACATATATTCCCGCCAGGGTTGCGCCGCTCGCTCAGGTTTTACCTGACCGCGCCAGCGCCGTGCCCTTACCTGCCCGGAAAAACGGAGCGCAAGGCTTTCACAAACCTGGCGCTGACCGACGCGGATTCGGTCCATGACAGCCTCAGCCAGTCCGGATTCCGCCGCTCGCAGTCCATCGCTTACCGGCCCGCCTGCCCGAACTGTAACGCCTGCCGCAGCGTTCGGATCGACGTTCAGGCCTTCAAGCCAGGCCGCACCCAACGGCGCATCCTGCGCGCCAATAAAGACCTTGTCCGCTCGCCCGCTCGCCCCGTCGCAACCCGCGAGCAGTTCCGGTTGCTCAAAGCCTACCTGCGCACCCGCCATGAAGGCGGCGGCATGTCGGACATGAATTTCCGCGATTATGCCGGCATGGTGGGCGACAGCCCCGTGCGCAGTGTGATCTTCGAATATCGCCAGGATGACCAGCTTGTCGCGTGCTCGATTACCGATGTGCTGCGCGACGGCCTGTCCATGGTCTACACCTTCTTCGGCAGCGACGAGCCCGCCCGCAGCCTCGGCACCCAGCTCATCCTCGACCATGTGGACCAAGCTCGCATGCTCGGCCTGCCCCACGTCTATCTTGGCTATTGGGTCAAAGGCAGCCCGAAGATGGACTACAAGCGCCGCTTCAGCCCGCTCGAAGTCCTCGATGGCGACACCTGGCGGCCCATGACCGACCAAGACTGACCCCGACCCCAAAGGAGCGGCCCATGATCGACAGGCGAAAACTGATCGGTGCAGCAACCGTTGGCGTAGCCGGTGCCGCCGTCGCCGCGTGCGGACAGTCGTCCAGCGAAGGCGGCCCTTCAGCGCCCGCCGTCTCGCGCAATCGCCGCCGCCTGACCATGGTCACCACCTGGCCCAAGGGCCTGCCCGGCCTTGGTAGCGCTGCCGAGCGCGTCGCCCAGCAAATCTCAGAACAGACCGATGGCAGCCTTGAGATCCGCGTGCGCGCTGCCGGCGAGCAGGTGCAGGCGTTTGAAGCGTTCGATGCCGTGGCCGACGGCGCTGCCGATATGTACCACGGCGCGGAATATTACTGGACGTCGAAATCCTCAGCCTACCCGTTCTTCACCGCCGTGCCTTTTGGCATGACGGCGCAGGAAATCATGGGGTGGATCGATTTCGGCGGCGGCCAGGCGCTGTGGGAAGAGCTATCGGCCCAGTTCGGCGTCATCGCATTCCAGGCGGCGAATACCGGCCACCAGATGGGCGGCTGGTTTCGCAAGGAAATCAACACGCTTGACGACCTCAATGGCCTGAAGATGCGTATTCCCGGGCAAGGCGGCGACGTGTTGCGCGCCCTTGGCGGATCAGCCATCGCGCTGTCCGGCGGCGAGATCTTCCAGTCGCTCCAGACCGGCACAATCGACGCAACCGAATGGGTCGGCCCGTGGAACGACTTCTATCTCGGCTTCTACCGCGAGGCGCCCTTCTACTATGGCCCCGGCTTCCATGAGCCGGGCGCATCCCTCGCGGTCGGCATGAATCGCGGCGTATGGGACACGCTGACTCCCTATGAGCAGGCCGTGGTGCGCGGCGTCTGCAACAGCGTCAATCATCTCAGCCTTGGTGAATTCACCTATGAGAACGCCCGCCACCTTGAAATCCTCACCCAGGAGCACGGCACGCAGCTTCGCGCCTTCCCGGAGGACATCGTTGCCCGCATGGAAGAAGCCGCCCGCGACGTGCGCGCCGACAGCGGCAAGGACGGTATCGAGAAGCGCATTTATGAAAGCTTCGAAAGCGCGCTGAAATCCATGCGCGGTTGGGCTTCCGTCTCCGAAGGCCCCTATTATTCAGCGCGAGAGGTCGCGCGCTAGGCGCGGGACCTTTGGGGCATGGCTGACCTTTTCCTGACGCTCGGAACGGCGCTGAAATGGGCCGGGCTGGTTCTCAGCCCGCTTCTGCTGTTGCCCTTCTTCGTACTGGTCATGCCCAAGCCGCTCGGTGCCTGGTCCGAACGCCTGATCAAGATCATTGATCGGACATCCCAGATCGCCCTCACCGCAGCGAAGCGCCTTGCCGTCATCATGGTGCTCGCCCAACTCGCCGTCATCCTTGGCCGCTATGTCTATGGTTGGTCCGCAACATGGCTGAACGAGATCGTCATCTACAGTTTTGCGGGGATGTTCCTGCTCGCTGCAGCACATGCCCTGAAAGCCGATGACCATGTCCGCGTTGACATTCTGCGCACCCAGATGACGCTCAGACAGCGCGCCCTCGTCGACTTTGCCGGCATCTACTTGTTCGTTCTTCCGATCTGCGCGCTGATCCTGTGGAGTGCAGTGTCTCCATCCTTCGTCCGGTCATGGGCGCAGTTTGAAGGCAGCCGCGAGAGCGACGGCTTGCCCATCTACTTCCTCTTCCGGACCCTTGTTCCCGTCTTCGCAGGTCTCGTCATGGCGCAGGGCCTCGCTGAAGCGCTGAAAGTGGCCCTGCGGCTGCGCGGGTTGAGGCGGCTCGACGAGGACGAACCGGTTCGCAGCGGGGTTGGCTGATGGAAATCGAAGCCATCCTCGCCATCTCCATGTTCGCCGCCGCCATTGCTGCGCTTCTGGCGGGCTATCCTGTTGCGTTCACGCTCGGCGGCGTGGCGCTCATCTTTGCCTTCATCGGCATCGCCTCAGGACATTTCTACCTGTCAGACCTGCGCAACCTCCCCCTGCGCATCGAAGGCGTCATGAAAAACACGGTCCTCATCGCCGTGCCACTCTTCGTAATTATGGGGGTAATCCTTGAGCGCTCGAAAGTTGCCGAAGACCTGCTCTCGGTCGCAAGCCGCCTGCTCGGCCGTGTGCGCGGCGGCCTGGGTTACGCCGTCATCCTCGTCGGTGCCTTGCTCGCGGCCTCTACCGGCATCGTCGGCGCGACCGTCATCACCATGACTCTGATCGCATTGCCGACCATGCTCAAGCAGGGCTACGACCCACGCCTGTCCAGCGGTGCGATCGCGGCCTCCGGCACCCTCGGCCAGATCATTCCGCCCTCTATCGTGCTCATCCTGCTGGCCGACGCGATCTCCAACGCCTCCAGCCAGGCCTCAACCAGCCTCGGCGCGCGGCCCTCGGCCGTCAGCGTGCAGGACCTGTTCTCTGGCGCGCTCATTCCCGGCCTTATCCTGGTCGCCTTCTACCTCGCCTGGATCGCTGCAAACGCGTTTGCCCGCCCGGACACGTGCCCGCCCGTGGACGACGCAGACACGCCCCTGCCCACCGCGCGCGAGATCGCCTTCGGCCTCGGCGCACCGCTCCTGCTGATCTTCGCCGTGCTCGGCTCGATCCTGTCTGGTCTCGCCCCGCCAACGGAAGCTGCCGCCATCGGCGCAGCCGGTGCTGTGCTCCTCGCTGGCCTGCGCCTGTCGAGGGACGCCGTTGCCAGCAGCATGACACCAATCCTCATCGCCGGCCTGCTCGCCGCCGTCGCGCTCATTGTCCTGACCGCAACACTGGACCTGCGCCTCGGGCGCGATGACGCAAGCCCGATCGACCTAATCGGCATGGCCATGGCGGCGCTCGCCGGCCTTACCCTGCTGGCCGGTCTCGCCGCCGGTGTCCGCGTTCTCATGAAGGCCGGCCACTTCGAAGCCGCCATGACCAGCGCCGCCCACATCACGAGCATGGTCTTCGTGATCCTGATTGGCGCGTCGCTCTTCTCGCTCGTATTCACCAGCTATTATGGCGACGAACTCGTGGCCGAGGCCCTCGCCTCCATCCCCGGCGGCAGGTGGGGGGCCCTCGCCGCCACCATGCTGGTGATGTTCATCCTCGGCTTCTTCCTCGACTTCATCGAGATTATCTTCATCGTTGTTCCCCTCGTCGCGCCGCCGCTCATCGTTACGGGCTTTGACCCGGTCTGGCTTGGCATCCTGATGGCGCTGAACCTTCAGACATCCTTCCTCACCCCGCCCTTCGGCTTCGCCCTGTTCTACTTGCGCGGCGCTGCGCCTGAAGGCCTCGCCACGCTCGATATCTGGCGCGGCGCGATCCCGTTCATCATTATCCAGCTCATCCTCATCGGCATGGTTGCCGCCGTTCCGGCCCTCGCCACATGGCTTCCCGCCGTGACGCGCTGATGGCCAAGGACATTGCCCCGTTCCACGCGGTGAAGATCAGCATCCGCGCCCATGAACTCATCGCAGAGGGCCGCGACGTGATCCAGATGCAGTTCGGCCAGCCCTCTACCGGCGCACCGCCAAACGCCATTGCCCGCGCCCACGCCATCCTCGACTCAGACCCGATGAGCTATTGGCAGAGCCCGGCGCTGAAGGCGCGCATCAGCCAGCTTTACGCAGACCGCCACGGCGTGGACATCGCCCCGTCGCGCGTCTTCCTGACCTGCGGCGCATCGCCCGCCCTCGTCCTGGCCCTGACGCAAGCCTTCGCGCCCGGCGACCGGATCGCCTTCGTCCGCCCGGGCTATGTCGCTTACCGCAACACGGTCAAAGCGCTCCATCTTGACCCCGTCGAAATCCCGGCAGGCCCGGAAACCCGTTACCAGCTCGCCGCAAGCCATATCGAAGCGCTTGATCCCGCGCCCTCCGGCATCATGGTCGCCAGTCCCGCAAACCCCACCGGCACCATCATCGCGCCGGACGACCTCAAAGCCATCGCAGACGTCTGCGCCGCGCGAAACATCCGCATCATCTCGGACGAAATCTACCACGGCCTCGCCTATGAAGGCCGCACCGCATCGATGCTCGAATACGCGCCCGACGCCTATGTCGTGAACAGTTTCTCGAAATACTTCTCAATGGTTGGCTGGCGGCTCGGCTGGCTGATCGCGCCAGAGGCCGACGCAGCAGAGGTCGACGCCCATATCAACAACATGTTCCTGACGGCCCCGTCGCTGAGCCAGCATGCCGGCCTTGTCGCCATGGACGAAGCCGACACGCTGGACAGGCACGTTGCCGCCTACGCAGAAAACCGCCAGCTGCTTCTGGATGCACTGCCTGCGATGGGCCTCGCCCGCATCGCGCCGCCGGACGGCGCCTTCTACATCTACGCGGACGTGTCCGCCTTCACGTCTGACAGCCTCGCCTTCTGTATGCAGCTCCTTGAAGACACCGGCGTCGCCACTGCCCCCGGCATAGACTTCGACCCCGTCGACGGCCCCCACCACATGCGCTTCAGCTTCGCTGTCTCAACACCGCAAATCAAAGACGCCATTGACCGAATGCGCCCCTGGTTTGAAGCGCGCCGGCACGGGCCAGTATGACCGCTTTGGGTCACGAGGAGACACTGGGGATCGGGCAACTTTTTAATTGAAAGCAGACTGTAGCCATTACCCATTGCGTTGGCGGTCGACAAATGCCGACACATCTTGGATGAACTCTTTAGTCGCTTGTTCTGGAGTGCTGAGCGTTCCGTTGATCGCAAGATCGATGTGGTCCCAGTGGTGCATCAAATTCTGATAAGCTTCCGGAGCATCTGCGCGCATTCCCAAAAAATAAACGCGCTTTGCAAGAGTCGCAGCCGATCTGGGCGATAAATCCTCGATCTCCGCTATCCGTCGTAACACCCGAGCAGCAGAAGGCCAAAAAGCGCTGCCTTGCGCTAGCTCGTTTAGTGCCGTCAAAGCAGATTTTGCGTCAGTTGCTAGAGATAAGTCGCATAATTCGCCGGAGACATCTTCGCCCTCTAGTATTTTCTCGTCGGCCCAACGAATAATGTAATCAAGGCCAACCAACCCCCATTCCAGAGCTAGTGATAATTCACCTGCTTTCTCGTGCAACGCTACAGCCATGTTGCCTATGTAAGATCAGGGCAATAACCAGTCTATGATTCACGTCTGCTCCGCCACCGGACGCCATCATTGCCCGTGGATAGCCCGCGCCTTGTCCGCCCCCACGCCGCCGCCCCTATACTCACGCCCATCCCCGCCCTCGGGGCCGGCGTGTCGCGACCGCTAGCATGGGCGCGGGGATGGTGCGGGTGAGGTGGGTTTCG
>JBCBWQ010000006.1:0-46033 GCA_039817025.1 Pseudomonadota bacterium
AGGACGAAGTCGGGCGCGCCGGAGGTGTGGTCGTTCCAGCGCACGGGCAGGCGGATCGTGTCGAAGCCCGCGGCGCGGATGAGCGGGAAGTGGGCCGGGTCCAGCGGGTCGCCCCAGGGCTGTCCGCGCGGGCTGTCGAGTGTGTTGCCCATGTTCACGCAGGCGCGCATGTCGAAGGCCTCAATCGGGCGGCGCGCATCGCCAGAGGCGCTGCTGACACAAGCCGTTTCAATCAGGGCGAGGCCGCACAAGCCAGCCAGGAGGGCACGCGAATTCAACATGCCCAAAGGCTTGCCAAGGGCGGCGGGGGCCGGTCAACGTGTTTCGCGCTAGCCGGGAGGATTTGGTCATGCCAGCGAAGATTTTCATCTGGAACGGGCATCCACGGGCGCAGTCGCTGTGCAGCGGGCTTGCCGATGCCTACCAGCGCGGCGCTGAGGGCGAGGGGGCTGTCGTCCGCCGGATGGATGTGGCGGAGATGACCGTCAGCCTTGAGGGGTTTGAGGGCTATACCGGCAAGCGCCAGCCGCTGGGCGATGATTTGCGGGCGTGGCAGGAGGCGCTGGAGTGGTGCGAGCATACGGTCTGGCTGCATCCCTATTGGTGGGGCGGCATGCCGGCGAAGATGAAGGCGGTGGTGGACCAGGCCATGCTGCCCGGCTTTGGGTTCAAGTATCGCGACAAGGGCGCGCTGTGGGACAAGCTGCTGACGGGGCGGACGGGCGATGTCATCATCACATCCGACACGCCGCCATGGTTTGATACGCTGGTCTATGGGCGCTCGGGGCGGAAGGTTCTCAAGAACCAGGTGATGGGCTTTGTGGGAATCAAGTCAGCGAAGATCGTGCAGATGGGCGCTGTGAAGGGGGCGAAAGAGGCGAAGATCCGCCGCTGGCTGCAGCAGGCCAACCGCATGGGGCAGGAGGCTGGACGGCGATGAAGACGACCGCAGAGACGCACGAACCGCTCGGCGACTTTCCGCGCTATGGCGACGCAGAAGGGCTGAGGCGGGCGCTGGCCTTCTTTGATGATATCAGGCGGCGCAGGTCCGTGCGGGCCTTCTCGGACGCGCCCGTGCGGCGGGAGACGATTGAGGCGTGCCTGATGGCGGCCGGCGCGGCCCCGTCCGGCGCGAACCACCAGCCCTGGTATTTTGCCTGCATCCATTCCGCGGACGCAAAAAGACACGTGCGCGCAGCGGCGGAGGCCGAAGAGCGCGGCTTCTATGGCGGCAAGGCGAGCCAGGAATGGCTGGATGCGTTGGCACCGATCGGGACCGACGCGTCAAAACCCTATCTGGAAACCGCGCCCTGGCTGATCGCGGTTTTCGCCCAGCGCCGCGGCGGCGAGGAAGCCGGGCAGGACAAGAAGAATTACTACATCAATGAGAGTGTAGGTCTCGCCACGGGGTTCCTTCTGGCCGCGCTGCACCAGGCGGGGCTTGCAACCCTTGTCCATACCCCCAAACCGATGGGCTTCCTGAATGAGATCTGCGAGCGCCCGGCGACCGAGAAGCCGTTCGTCCTCGTCGTTGCGGGGCATCCAGCAGACGACGCTATGGTCCCGAAACACGCGCTGAAGAAGAAGGCACTGGGCGAGATTGCGGGGTTTTTGTGAGAGGGCGCTGAGGCGTCTGGTTGAGGATTGTCGATGCAAAAGGAGGGAACCATGAGGACACTTATGCTTGCGGGCTGCGCCGCGCTGCTGACGGCGTGCGCGACGGCGCAGGAAGAGATCGAAGGGGCTGCGGCGGCGATGCCGACCGCGCAGTTTCAGCCCTGCGCCATGGCGGAGGATGTGACTTGTCCCGGCGCGATGCGCGGGTACCGGCTCTCGGGCGGCGACACCCACTGCAACCCGGCCGAGCCGGTCGTTAACCTGGACGCCGCGCCGACGGTGGCAGTGTGCAATCTGCCTGCGGGACAGGGCGGCGGGGTCGTGCTCATCCTGCCTGGGCTCGATCCGAAGCCGTCGGACTCGCAGACCTGGATGGCGGGAGACAACTGCCTCTATGCGAAGGCCGCAGGCGGGCTCACGATCCGCCGCGGCACGAACAGTCCGCCGCCGAGCGAGGCCTTCGCCTTCTGCATGCGCGTGACGCCCTAGACCACCCCCGCCACCCTCAGCCGGTCGAGGATCGGGGCGAGCATGCGGTCGACCGCTTCCTTGCTGGGTTTGACGCGGCCATAGGCGGGCAGGCCCTCATCGGCGATGACGAGGTCTGACTGGTACTTGGCCGGATGGGTGAACCGGTAATGGGCCGGGCGGACCGTCGACAGGTATTGTTCCAGCACGCCTTCGACGTCCCGACCGCGCTCGACCACGTCGCGGCGTATGCGGCGGGCAAGGCGCAAGTCGACGGTGGTGTCGACATAAACAGACAAGTCGATCAGCGGCGCGATGGCGGGGATGGAGAGCACGTGGATGCCCTCAAGCACGATAATGTCTGCGGGCTCGATGCGCCGGGTCTCGCGCGCACGATCGTGGCGGGCATAGTCATAGACCGGCTGCTCGATGGCATGCCCAGACTTCAGCGCGGACAGATCGCGGGCCATGAAGGCGACGTCTTTCGAGGCGGGGTCGTCATAATTGATAGAGGCCTTGTCCACGCCTGAGCCGTAGTGGGCCGTCGGCCAGTAATAGGCGTCTTCGTGAAACTGGACGGCGCTTCCCGAACCGAGTGTTTCAAGCAGGCCGTCCGCGATGGTGGACTTGCCGGAGCCTGAGCCGCCGGAGAGGGCGATAACGTAAGAGGGCGCGCGCGAGGACATGAACGTCGTCTAGCGCGTGCCGGACCTGAAAAAAAGGATGGGCGCCCGGACAGTGTTCGAGGATGTCCGGACGCCCGCTCTTCACCGGCCGGGGAAGACCGGCAAAGCGCTTCGGTGAGGCGATCAGCGGCCCGAGACCGCCGGCCCCCTGAGGCTGTAGACATCGCCATTGAGATCGACCTTGATGGTCAGGTAGGCGTTGTCGCTTGTGTCGAGGTCTGCTATGACGCGCCGGCCGAGGCCGCGATCAATCATGTCGCCATTGCGATCTTCCAGCGTCCAACCAACCGGACGGAAACCGGCCTCAACGAAGCGCGCCTGGATGTCCGCGATTGGGGGCAGGGCGTTTGGCAGCGGTGCGTTGAGCTCGCCATCCACCTGGACGAACACCTGGGCCACATAGAGCAGGCCATCGCTGCCTTCAGCGACGCCGACGCCCATATGGGAGAACATGCCCCGGGTCAGGTTTTCCATGTTCTGAAGATCGCTCGTCAGAGCCGTGAAGACAGTAGACGCATCATTCGTCTTCAACGCGGCGACGTTTGCACCAGCAGCGCCGACCAGCAGGCTGCGGTCCAGCATCCGTACCCGGTGCAAGTGGCCTCGGCCCTCAGGGTCTGTGTGGCTGGCATAGGCGCGGGCGGCCATGTCCTGAGCGTGGGCCTGCGCGGCGGCGTCGAGGGAAGCGCGCTGCGCCAGAGGGGCAAGGTCAAATTTGGCGCGGTGACGCTCGGACAGAAGGCGGATGCCGTCTGCAATGTCCCGGCGCAGGGCTGGTGCTTGCGCGCTGGCCTGGCAGGCGTTGGCTTCGGCCGTGTAGGCTGCGGAGCCGGACGCGAAGCCATTGGTGAGATCGCAGTCGAGTTTTGAGTCTGCGGACCCGGCTGTAGCTGTGCCGCTCAGCGCTGCAAAGGCGAGCGCGGTAGCGGTGATAACTTTGTCATATTTCTGTAACATAACGCCGAAGCTGCGCCTGCGTCACAAAACTGTCAAACGATTTTCGGGCGAATACGGCCGATTTTTTTGTGCGTAAACGGAGCAAAAAACCCTGAAAATCCGTAAAAGGTCAATAAAGACAGCGATGCGGAGAAATTCGGTGTTTTTCGTCTGTGGGGTGTAAAAAAAGAGCCGCCCGAAGGCGGCTCTTATCGAGAAACAATGATTATCAGTCGTCGGATGATTAATCCTCGTCGGATTTATCTCCGGTCTCCTCAAGATCCTTGCCGGTTTCCTGGTCAACGACCTTCATCGACAGGCGGACTTTTCCGCGCTCGTCAAAGCCCATCAGCTTGACCCAGACCGTGTCGCCTTCCTTGACGAGATCTTTCGGGTGACCGATGCGTTCGTTCGCCATTTGCGAGACGTGCACGAGGCCATCCTTGGGGCCGAAGAAGTTCACGAAAGCGCCGAAGTCCTTGATGGACACGACCTTGCCTTCGTAGATCTCACCAATCTCGGCTTCCGCGGTCAGTTCCTTGATCATCTTCTTGGCGGTCTCGATGGACTCCTTGTCCAGCGCAGAGATCTGCACCGTGCCGTCATCCTCGATGTTCACCTTGGCGCCGGACTCTTCGACGATGCCGCGGATGGTCTTGCCGCCCGAACCGATCACATCACGGATCTTATCGACGGGCACCTTGATGACTTCCATCTGCGGCGCATTGTCGGACAGTTCGCCGCGCGTCTCATCCAGAGCCTTGGCCATCTCGTCGAGAATATGGGCCCGGCCCGCCTTGGCCTGCGCCAGGGCGGTTTCCATGATGTCCTTGGTGATGCCGGCAATCTTGATGTCCATCTGAAGGCTGGTGATGCCTTCGGACGTGCCGGCCACTTTGAAGTCCATGTCGCCGAGGTGGTCTTCGTCGCCAAGGATGTCTGAGAGGACCGCGAGGCCATCCTCATCCTTGATCAGACCCATGGCGATGCCGGAGACCGCGCGCTTTACGGGAACGCCCGCATCCATCATGGCCAGCGAGCTGCCGCAGACCGTCGCCATGGACGACGAGCCATTGGATTCGGTGATCTCGGATACGAGACGGATCGTGTACGGAAATTCGTCATGCTCGGGCAGGACAGCCTGGAGCGCGCGCCAGGCGAGTTTGCCGTGGCCGATCTCCCGGCGGCCTGCGCCGCCCATGCGTCCGGTTTCACCGACCGAGTAAGGCGGGAAGTTGTAGTGGAGCATGAATTTGGACTTCGAGGTGCCGTCGAGGCCATCGATGAACTGCTCATCGTCTGCCGTGCCGAGGGTGGCCACACAGAGCGCCTGGGTCTCACCCCGGGTAAAGAGCGAGGAGCCGTGGGTGCGGGGCAGGACGCCAGCCTCAGCGAGGATCGGGCGAACCTGATCCAGCGCGCGGCCGTCGATGCGCTTGCCGGTCTTGATGATGTCGCCGCGCACAACGGCGGCTTCGGCCTTCTTGAAGGCGGACTTGAACACGAGCGCGTCCATGCCGTCTGGTTTGTCTTCGGTGGCGACGAGCGCCTCTGCCGCCTTGGCGCGGGCTTCGCCCACAGCGTCCTGACGGTCCAGCTTTTCAGTGATCTGGTACGCCTTGGAGAGGTCGGCGCCGACGAGGTCCTGAATCTGCTTCAGTTCAGCCGACAGGTCTTCGGCTTCGAACTCGAACGGCTCCTTGGCGGCTTTTTCAGCCAACTTAATGATCGCTTCGATCACCGGCTGCATGGCGTCGTGACCGGCCATGACAGCGCCGAGCATGACTTCCTCGGACAGCTCATAGGCTTCCGATTCCACCATCATCACGGCATCTTCTGTGCCGGCGACGACGAGGTCGAGCTGTGTGTCTTCAAGCTCGGCAATCGTCGGGTTGATGACATATTCGCCATCCTGGTAGCCGACGCGGACACCGGCAATCGGGCCCATGAAGGGCGCGCCGGACAGCACGAGGGCTGCGGAGGCACCGATCATGCCCAGAATGTCCGGATCGTTTTCCATGTCGTAGGAGATCGCGGTGAGCACGACCTGGACTTCATTCTTGAAGCCATTGACGAACAGCGGACGGATTGGGCGGTCAATGAGGCGCGAGGTCAGCGTCTCTTTCTCGGTCGGACGGCCTTCGCGCTTGAAGAACCCGCCGGGAATGCGGCCCGAGGCGTAGTATTTTTCCTGATAGTTCACGGTCAGGGGGAAGAAGTCCTGGCCGGGCTTGGCCTCTTTCTGGAAGACGGCCGTGGCGAGCACTGTGGTGTCGCCATAGGTGACGAGCACGGACCCGTCGGACTGGCGGGCCATGCGGCCCGTTTCAAGCGTCAGCGTGCGGCCGGCCCATTCCAGCGACACGGTTTGAGTATCGAACATGTGGATTGCTTTCTTTGCATACGAAAAGCCCGCCAGGTCCCCATGACCGGGCGGGCTGTGGAGCGGGCGGCCTACCGGCGAATGCCCAACTCTTCGATGAGGGCCTTGTAGCGGCTCTCGTCTTTCCCCTTGACGTAGTCGAGGAGTTTCCGGCGCGTGGCGACCATTTTCAGGAGGCCGCGGCGGGAATGGTGGTCTTTGTGATTGCCCTTGAAGTGTTCAGTCAGGTTGTTGATCCGCTCGGTCAGAACGGCGACCTGCACTTCGGGGGAGCCTGTATCGCCCTCGGTTTGGGCGAATTTCTTGATGAGTTCGGCTTTTTTCTCAGGTGATATCGACATCGTGTACCTTTGTATTCGTGCGCGTTTGCGCGGGTTTTAAGGGTGTGGCCGCATGGCCGGTCTTGGGGCGGAGTTGCCGGGTTCAGCGCGGGCCGGGATGTCGTCCAGCCAGGTTATCCGGGCGCTGCCCGCCTCAAGCCGCGCCTTATGACGCATTTGGGCCCGAATTAAAAGGGGGCTTGGCGCGCTAAAGCTGAAACACCCGGGTCGGCTGGAACCGGCCGGCGCGGACTTCGCCGAGGGCAACGGCCTGGCCAGCGGCCATGGCGAGGGCTGTGCGGTCATCACTCTCCCCGCGTTCGGCTTTCCAGGCCTCGACCGTGTGCGGCAGGAGGACGATGGTGCGGCCTTGCCTGATGTCGCCGGCGTCGGCGAGATTGATGTCCACGGCGGGGACCGCGTCGAGGGCGGTTTCAACCGGAGCGAGGAGGCCGAACCGGGCGTCGTCCCCGGCGGCTTCGATCTCCTCAAGCGCGGCGCAGTCTTCAGCCGAAAAGGGGCCGACGCGGGTACGCCGGAGGGCAGAAACATGGCCTTCTGCGCCAAGCGCTGCCGCGAGATCCCTGGCGAGGGCGCGGACGTAGAAGCCTTTGCCGGTGCGCACATGCAGCGTGACATGGTCGGCGTCGGGGGCGTCCTTGACCGCTGCGTCGTGGACGGTGACGGGGCGGCCCTTGAGTTCAAAGGTTTCGCCATCGCGGGCAAGGTCATAGGCGCGGGCCCCGTCCACCTTGATGGCGGAATATTTGGGCGGGATCTGCTCAATGTTGCCCATAAAGCCCTCAAGTGCCCGGGCGACGGCCTCTGGCGAAGGCCGCACATCGCTGGCTGCGGTGACGTCGCCTTCGGCATCAAGCGTGGCGGTGGAGCGGCCCCATTCGATGGTGAAGACATATTCCTTGTCGCCGTCCATGGCCCACTGGACGGTCTTGGTGGCTTCACCAAACGCAATGGGCAGGACGCCCGTGGCCAGCGGATCGAGCGTCCCGCCATGGCCGACCTTCTGGGCGTTGTAGAGCCGTTTGAGCGCGCCGACCGCCTGTGTGGAGGTCATGTCGAGGGGTTTGTCGAGGGCGAGCCATCCGTGGACGGGATTGCCTTTGCGCTGTCTCTGACGGGCCATAGAACGTCTCTGGTCTGGCCGCCGCGCCGGGTCGAACGGCGCAGGCGGCGGGGAGGGAAAGCGCGGGTCTTTGTCAGACGCCGCGCCATTTGTGAACCCCCGGGCTGGTCATGCTCAGACGGTGCGCTTGGCCTTGTCGCGGGCATTGGTGGCTTCGATGGCGTCGCGCGCGGCTTTCCATTCCGCGTCGCCCCAGGCGGACAGCGCGGCGAAGTTGCCGCCGGAGGCATTATACATCGCGCCATCAATCGCAATGGTCTGGCCATTCACGTACTCAGCGCCGGGCCCCATCAGGAAGACGGCGAGGTTGACCAGCTCGTGCATTTTTCCGATCCGGCCCATCGGGTTTTCCACGCCGCGCCCTGAGCCCATCTCCTCGGTTGTATCCGCCTGCGGGGCGAGGCGCTTGGTCATCCCTTCGGTGGGAAAGGGGCCGGGGGCGATGGCATTGAAGCGCAGGCCCTTGGGGCCCCACTCAATCGCGAGGGATTGCGTCATAACGTTCACGCCGGCCTTGGACATGGCTGATGGCACCACGAACGGACCGCCATTCCAGACCCAGGTCGTCAGGATGGAGCAGACATTGCCGCGCAGGCCCTCCCTGATCCAGCGCGTGCCGATGTCGTGGGTCATGTAAAACGTGCCGCGAAAGACGATGTTGGAGATTGCATCGAAGCCGCGAATGGAGAGGTCTTCGGTGCGCGAGATGAAATTTCCGGCAGCATTGTTGACGAGGCCGGTGAGCGGGCCGTGCTCGGACCAGATCTTGTCGTTCATGTCCGTGATCGCTTCGGCGACCCGGATGTCACAGGCATGGGGCACAACCTTGCCGTCATGGGCCTCCATGAGTTCGGCCGCTGTGTCCTCGCACACCCCGCCGCGCCGGCCACAAATGTGGACCTCGGCGCCCAGTTTCAAAAAGCCCTCGGCCATCTCCTTGCCGAGGCCCGTGCCGCCGCCGGTCACAAGGATGCGCTCACCCTGCATCAGGCCGTCGCGGAACATGATTTGTGAGACGTCCATGGTCTCCTCCCATTCATCTTGTCTATGGTAGACATAGGCTGCGAACACGGAGAGACACGCCATGCGCATCATGAAACTTCTGGGACTTGGGACGGTAGCGGTCATAGCGGGGGCGGTTGCCCATGCTGACTCCAAGGATGTTTATGGGCTCTGGTTGACGGCGGCGGGCACCGCGCAGGTGGATATTGCCGATTGCGGTGACGGGACGCCATGTGGATCGGTTGCCTGGATCGACCCGGACTCGCTTGAACCGGGGGTGACCCCTGAAACAGCGGTGGACCGCAACAATCCCGATCCGGCGCTGCGGGACCAGCCGGTGATCGGAATGACGATGCTGACCGATTTTGAAGAAAAGCGCAGCGACTGGCGCGGCGGGACGATCTACGACGCTGAAGCGGGCAAGGCGTATGGCTCGCGCCTGAAAAAGCTCGATGATGGCACGCTACAGGTCAAAGGCTGCATTGGTCCGATCTGTCAGACCCAGATCTGGACACCCGTGGCCGCTATGTCCGAAACGGAAGGCTGACGAGGCGCCAAAGGACCCAGAGCGGCAGGACGATACCAGCGCCGGCGAGGGCAGGTTTCCAGAAATTACGGATCGCCCAACCGGCGGCCTGAACGGCGGAGCTGACGATCGCGGCCATGGCGGGGCCGATGGCCACGTCCGGTTCGCGCGGGTCAAATTGTGCGGCGAGCACGAAGAAACCGACGAACACGCACCATAAGGCGAGCTTTACTCCGCCCCAGATCGAAATGCCGAACAGACGCACCAAAACGGGGCGTGGCGGTGGCTTTTCCTTTTTTCGCTTTTTCGGCTTCAGCGGTACTGGCGCGGGCGCGTCAGCCGTCTCAGGCGCGGGCTCAGGCGGGGACGGCGTAGAGGTCATAATCGTCAGCGTCCACGATGCGGGCCTTCAGAATATCGCCGGGGCTTGCGGTCTCAGTGTCCAGATAGACCACACCGTCGACCTCTGGCGCATCGGCCTTGGTGCGGGCGATCCATGTGCCGGTCTCTTCGCCCGGCCCATCAACGATGACGTCCTGCACCGTGCCGATCTGCGCCTCGGCGCGGGCGGCCGAGATTTCGGCCTGGGCTTCCATGAAGCGGGTCCAGCGTTCGGCTTTGACCTCTTCGGGCACATGATTGGGCAGGGCGCGGCTGTCAGCGTGGGCGACATTTTCATATTGGAAGCAGCCGGCGCGGTCGATTTTCGCTTCCCTGATGAAGTCGAGCAGGATCTCGAAGTCCTCATCGGTTTCACCGGGAAAGCCGACAATGAAGGTCGACCGGATGGCAAGGTCAGGCACGTCACGCCGCCAGCTTGCGATGCGCTCCAGCACACGGTCCTGCTTGGCCGGGCGCTTCATGGCTTTGAGCACATTGGCGCTGGCATGCTGGAACGGAATGTCGAGGTAGGGCGTAATCGCGCCCTCGGCCATGAGCGGAATGACCGCGTCCACATGGGGGTAGGGGTAAACGTAATGCAGGCGTGTCCAGACGCCGAGGGTTGATAGCCCGCGCGCGAGATCAAGGAATCGCGTCTCGTAGTCAGCGCCGCGCCAGGTCTCGGGGTTGTACTTCACGTCCAGCCCGTAGGCAGACGTGTCCTGGCTGATGACGAGAAGTTCCTTCACGCCCGCGCGCACGAGTTGTTCCGCTTCGGTCAGAACATGGTGGATGGGGCGGGAGGCCAGGTCGCCGCGCAGCTTCGGGATAATGCAGAAACTGCAGCGATTGTTGCAGCCCTCGGAAATCTTTAGATAGGCGTAGTGGCGCGGGGTCAGGCGCAGGCCGCTTTCGGGCACCAGGTCCATGTGCGGATTGTGCGGCGGGGTGAGGTGTGTGTGCACCGCATCCATGACCTGCTCATACTGGTGCGGGCCCGTCACTGCGAGCACTTTGGGATGCGCAGCTTCGATCACATCCGGTTCTGCGCCGAGGCAGCCGGTGACGATGACCTTGCCATTGGCTTCGATGGCTTCGCCGATGGCGTCGAGGCTTTCCTCGCGGGCGCTATCCAGGAACCCGCACGTATTCACGAGCACCAGGTCTGCGCCGTCATAGTCTGGCGCAATCTGGTAGCCTTCCGCGCGCAGGCGGGTGACGATGCGTTCGGAATCCACAAGCGCCTTGGGGCAGCCAAGGGAAACAATGCCGACTTTGGGGGCGGGGCTGAGGCTCATTCCGGGGGTTTAGCAGAAGCGCCGACTTAGGAAAGCGGCCTCAGCTCAGCCAAGCTGCAGATCGTCAACGCGTTCGGGATAGACCGCGAGATGGCCCTTGATTGCGGCGACGGCCGGAAACGGATCCTCATAGGTCCAGATCGCATCTTCGATCAGGTCGCCACTGGCGCGTTTGATATGGAAATACGAAGCCTCGCCCTTGTAGGGGCACCAGCTGGTCCGCTCGGAGCGGACAAGGTGGTCCATATCGGCATGGGCGCGCGCCATATAGGCAACAGGCGGATAGTTGGCCTCGCGAAGCTGCAGGTAGGATGGCGCATCGATCAGGCGGGTAACGTCCACGTCCACGCAGGCGCGGGCGCTGACACGATCGATCGTTATGGGGTGGGCGGGGCCAGGTTCGAGGCGCTTGCGGCTCACGCCGCTTCCATGGCGATGCCCTTGTCGGCGAAGAGCTGTTTCAGCTCGCCGGTCTCGAACATTTCCTTGATAATATCGCAGCCGCCGACGAATTCGCCCTTCACATAAAGCTGCGGGATGGTCGGCCAGTCGGAATACGCCTTGATGCCTTCGCGCACATTCTGGTCTTCCAGCACATTGTTGGAGACATATTCGACGCCGAGATAGTCCAGCACCTGCACCACGACTGAGGAAAAGCCGCACTGCGGAAAGGTCGGCGTGCCCTTCATGAACACGACGATGTCGTTTGATTTCACGGCCTGGTCGATGGCCTGCTGCGTGTCGTCGCTCATGGGGCGCTCCGAATGTCTTTTGCTCGCTTCGATGTGAGGGGCGGGGAGCCCTGCGTCAAGGCGCGCGGGTTTTCAGCGCCAGCGCATGCAGCTCGCCGCCCATTTTACCTTTTAGTGCGGCATAGACCATTTGGTGCTGCTTGACGCGGCTGACACCTTCGAATTGCGGGCTGACGATTTCAGCCTGCCAATGGTCATTGTCGCCGGCGAGGTCTGTGAGGACGATCTCAGCGTCCGGAAACGCGTCCGAGAGATAGGTTTCCAAAGTTTCACGATCCATCGCCATGGGCGGTCTCCTAAGCGCAATCCCAGCACAGGTGGCGCTGCCGGAGAGATGGGTCAAGGGCGGAGCCAGCGCGCGTTAATGCTGCCTTGCCGACGTTTAATCGCAGCGCCGCAATCCGGCCTTGCTTGGAGCCCTAGTCGCGGCCCGCGGGTTCACAACCGGACCCTGCTGACCTGTAGAGAAAGGCTTTCCTCCCATGTCCTACTTTCGTTTATCGCTGCTTGGTGCCTGCGCCGCATCGCTTGCCGGAACCGGCGCCGCACAGGGCGCAGAAACGCCCGGATTTTACCTCGATGGTGGCTATCAGTACCTGAACATCGAGCCGGAGGGCGCAGACAGCGGCGTCGACACGAACGGCATCTTTGCCCGCCTTGGCTACCAGCTCACGCCAATGCTCAGCTTCGAAGCAGACCTTTCCAGCGGCATCGACGATGGCGAGTTCGATTTCAATGTCGACGAAGACACCTTCCAACTCGATGACAATAATGATGGCGACTTCGATGATCTGATCGCCGCATCGGGCGACATCGAGTTGAATTATCTCGTTGGCGTCTATGGCCGGGCGAGCTTGCCGCTGACCGAGCAGCTCCATGCCTTCGGCCGGATCGGCTACGCCTATATCGATGTGGACGCGTCCGTCGTCACGCCCGGCGGCTTTCCTGTGGGGTCTGTTGAAGACTCCGAGAACGGGGCAGCCATTGGCGGCGGCCTGAAATTCGACGTCAATGACAAGTGGAGCCTGCGCGGCGACTACACCTGGTACGGTTTCGACAATACCGATGCCGGCGGCGTGACGATCGGGGCCGGTTACAAGTTCTAGCGGGTCCTTTTCAGCCTGGATTGGCCTGCTGCGTGTTCCCGCGCAGCGGGCCTTTTCTTGTGCAGCTCAGGCTTGCGCGGGCGCGGCGCATCCCCACTTCACTCTGACGATTGACTGGAGGGACCCGCCGATGGGCGATACGATTTCCTATACATTGAAGGCCTCGGCCCAGCAGATTCTGGGCTCTCTGGCCCATATCTGCCGCACGGCGGAAACCTACGCAAAAGAGATGGGCTATGAAGAGACAGCGCTCCTAGAGGCGCGGCTCTATCCGGACATGTTTCTCATGGTGCGTCAGGTCCAGATCGCAACGGATATTGCCCGGCGCGGGGCGATGCGTCTGGCCGGAGAGACGCCGATCCCGCTAGAGGATGACGATGTGACGTTTGCCGCGCTCGCTGCGCGCTGTGAGACGGCGCTGACCGACATCATGGCGCAGCCCGACGCGGCGCTCGACGAGGGACCGGACAGCGAGATCGTCATGGAGATCCCCTCGGGCGAGCTTCGCATGACCAAGCGGGAGTTCCTGGTGCGGTTCACCCTGCCGAACATGATCTTCCACGCCTCGACAGCTTATGCGCTGCTCAGGATGCAAGGCGTCCCGCTCGGCAAGATGGACTTCTTGAACGAAGGCAAAGCGCCGGGGAGCTAGTCTATCCCGTCCATGTAGCGCGGGAGCCAGCCTTCATGGGCGTCGCGCAGGCGAGCGAGGGGTGTGTCGATCATGGGGCCGCCTTCGCCGCCAAGCATGAGCGTGACGGCATCACCGCCAAAGTAGCCTATGATGGATGGCGTCAGTCCAAGATCATTCCAGCGCCCGATCTGCTCTTCTGAGACCGCAAGAAGATAACGGCCCTGATCTTCGCCGAACAAGGCGGCATGATCGGGAGCCATGGCGCGTTCATCTGATCCGACCGTCACGCCAAGTCCCGAGGCGAGGGCCATTTCAGCCGCAGCACACGCCAAGCCACCATCGGAAATATCATGCACGGCATTCACCGCGCCCGATGCAATCAGTGAGCGGACGGTTTCCGCCGTTTTCACCGTATCCTGAAGGTCGACCGGTGGGGGCGGGCCAGCCCTCTGGCCTTCAATAATCTGCCCGTAGAGCGAAGCATTGAGCCAACCCTCCGTGTGGCCGAGAATGACAAGGTGATCCGCAATCTGTGCGCCTTTCAGCGTCGCGATCTTGGAGACATCGTCGATCAGCCCGACGCCGCCAACGACGGGCGTGGGCGGGATGCCGACGCCGTCGGTTTCGTTGTAGAGGCTGACATTGCCTGACACGACGGGGAAATCGAGGGCGCGGCACGCCTCAGCCATGCCGTCGATGGCCTTGACGATCTGGCCCATGACTTCAGGGCGCTCCGGGTTGCCGAAATTGAGATTGTCAGTGATGGCGATGGGCCTCGCGCCGACCGCGCTCAAATTCCGATAGGCCTCCGCCACCGCAGCCTTGCCCCCCTCATAGGGGTCTGCGGCCACGTAATGGGGATTGCAGTCCGAGGTGATCGCCAGCGCCTTGTTCGTGCCGTGGATGCGGACGATGGCCGCGTCGCCCATGCTCTGCGAGCTGTCCACGGTGTCGCCCATGACATGGCGGTCATACTGCTCCCAAATCCAGCGCTTTGATGCCATGTCTGGTGACGACATGAGCTTGATCAGGACGTCGCCATAGTCCTCGGGCTCTGGATACTTCGAGATATCGAGCGGTGTGCGGGGTTTGGGTTCGACCCATGGCCTGTCATAGTTCGGGGCATCATCCGCCAGCGGCGCAACGGGGATGTCACAGACGGTCTCTCCGAACTGAGTCAGGATGAGCCGTCCCGTGTCGGTCGTCTCACCGATCACCTCTGCATCGAGATCGTATTTGTCGAAAATGACTTTGGCGACGTCGACCTTGCCGGGCTTCAGGACCATGAGCATCCGCTCCTGGCTCTCGCTCAGCATAATCTCGTAGGCGGTCATGCCGTCTTCGCGTTGGGGCACCTTGTCGAGGTCCATGAGGATGCCGACGCCGCCCTTGTCGGCCATCTCGACTGAAGATGACGTCAGCCCCGCTGCGCCCATGTCCTGGATCGCCTGGATCGCATCGGTCGCCATCAATTCGAGGCAGGCTTCGATCAGGAGTTTTTCCGTAAACGGATCGCCGACCTGAACCGTGGGGCGCTTTTCCTCGTCGCCTTCGGAGAATTCCGCCGAGGCCATGGTCGCGCCGTGGATGCCGTCGCGCCCGGTTTTCGAGCCGACATAAAAGATCGGGTTTCCGGGCGTCGCGCCGCGAGCGTAGAAGATCTTGTCCTGATCCGCGAGGCCCACCGCCATGGCGTTGACGAGGATGTTGCCATTGTAGCCCTCGTCGAACTGGGTCTCGCCTGCAACCGTGGGCACGCCCACACAATTTCCGTAGCCGCCGATACCGGCAACGACCCCTGCCACAAGACTGCGCGTTTTGGGGTGGTCGGGCGAGCCGAAGCGCAGCGCATTGACCAGGGCGATTGGGCGCGCACCCATGGTGAAGACGTCGCGCAGGATGCCGCCAACACCGGTCGCTGCGCCCTGATAGGGCTCAATGTAGGAGGGGTGGTTGTGGCTCTCCATCTTGAAGATGGCAGCCTGGCCGTCGCCAATATCGATCACACCGGCATTCTCGCCCGGGCCCTGGATGACGTATTCATTCTTGGTCGGGAATTTCGAGAGGTGCCGGCGCGAGGATTTGTAGGAGCAATGTTCTGACCACATCACCGAATAAATGCCGAGCTCGACAAGATTTGGCGCGCGCTCGAGGCGGGTGATGAGCCTGTCCCATTCCTCCGCATTGATGCCGTGTCCGGCAGCGTCGGCTTGGGTCTGGTCGGCTGTGAGGGCAGCAAGGATGGCGGCTGTGTCAGTCATGGCCGCTGGCTAGCCTTTAATCAGCGAGTCGGGAAGTCCCGCTGTTTGGTGGCGGTGACCCTTGCCTTACAGGGCAGGCCAGCGAGACTGGCGACGCAGAAGAGGGACATGGCGATGCGCAGGCGCGATCTATTGGCAGGATTGGGGGCTTCAGGGCTGGCAGGATGTGTGGCGGCGCCGGCAGGACCGAGTGATTCTGGTGCCTTGCCGCGCCCGCCGCAGATCGGCTCTGCCCTCGTTCAACCCTTTGATGCGCCGCTCGCGCGCGTGCAGTCTACCATGGACCGGGTGACGCGAACGCTGGTGGGCCTCAGGCCTTTCCGCAAGCCCGGGCCACGGCTGGAGGCGGTGAAGGTTGGGGCCAAGGATGTTGTCCACAATTACGGCCATGGTGGCGGCGGCGTGTCGATCTCATGGGGGGTTGCCGAACGCGCAGCGGATATGGCGAAGGGGTTCGGGCGCGCCGAAATCGCGATCCTTGGCGCGGGCTCGATTGGCCTCTCGACGGCGCTGGAGCTTCAGCGGGCCGGGGCGGATGTGACGGTCTATGCAAAGGATTTTCCGCCCTACACGACCTCGAACATTGCAGGCGCAATGTGGCATCCGGTGACGCTTTATGAGCGCGAGCAGGTTTCCGCCGAGACGATGGAGATGCTGACTCTCGCATCCAAGGTCGCCTTTCTGCGCTTTGTCACTTACGCCAACGACCCGCGCTATGGCGTGTACTGGATCCGGCAATTCTCGCTGAGCAACCGCGCGATGGATACGACCCGGCCCTATATGGGCGGTGACGCGCTGTATCCGGGTTTGCGACGCAATCAGCCCGGCGGGCCGTTCGGATTCGCCTACCATGACGCCTACTACACGCTGATGATCGATTCAGACATCTATATGCGCGCGCTGGTGAATGATTTTCTCGGCGCGGGCGGGCGTATGGTGGAGCAGGGGTTTGAAACCGCTTCTGACCTCGAGCGGCTGCCGGAGGATACGGTGGTCAATTGCATGGGACTTGGGGCTGGCACCGTGTTTGAGGACGAGACCATCATTCCGGCGCGCGGCCAGCTGACGTTTCTGCTGCCGCAGAACGACATTGACTATGGCTATGCGGGCGGCGCCGGGCGGCATGGGCTTTTGTATATGTTCCCGCGAAAGACCGGGCTGGTCCTGGGCGGATCCGTTGACAAGGGCGATGGGTCGCTTGATGTGCGCGAGGATGAAGTCCGACGGATGGTGGAGGGCCATGCGGTGCTGGCGGCGCGGATTTAGGCCTGCGCCACAGCCTCAATCGCTGCGAGATGCTTAGCCTTCGCCGTCTCTGGCAGAAAACTGCCTTCGAAACTGTGTTGGGCGAGGCGGACGATCTCGTCTCGGGAGAGGGCAAGCGCGTCGGCAGCGGCTTCATAGTTCTGGTTGATGTAGCCGCCGAAATAGGCCGGATCGTCTGAGTTCACCGTCACGTGCAGGCCGGCGTCGAGCATGCGTTTCACAGGGCTTTGGCTCACATCGTCGATGACGCAGAGGGCTAGATTGGAGAGCGGGCAGCTCGTCAGCGTCATCTGCGTCTTGCGCAGGTGCTCGATCAGTGCGGGATCTTCCATGGACCGGTTGCCATGGTCGACGCGGTCGACACCGATATCGAACAGAGCCTCGCGGACATACTCCGGCGGTCCTTCTTCGCCGGCATGCATGCACAGCTTGAAGCCCATCTCGCGGCAGCGGGCGAAGAGCTTCGCGAATTTGTTGGGCGGGTGGCCGACTTCGGAACTGTCGAGGCCGACTCCGATAAAGTGCTCATGCCAGGGCGCGCTCTCCTCGAGCAGCTTGAAGCCGTCCTCTTCTGAAAGGTGGCGCAGGAAGCTCATGATGACTTCCGACGTAATCCCGAGTTTCTGCTCGCCATCTTTCAGCGCTGCGAGAATACCGTCCGCTACCGTCCCGAACGCCACCCCGCGTTCCATATGCGCCTGCGGATCGAAGAACAGCTCGACATGTCTGACATTGTCCTTGGCGACGCGAGTGAGATACGCCCAGGTCAGGTCGTAGAAATCCTGGCGCGTCAGCAGCACGGCCATGCCGGCATAATAGAGGTCGAGGAATTCCTGGAGGTTGTCGAAGGCGTAGGCGGCTTTGGCCTCGTCCAGCGTCTTGAAGGGGAGCTCGACCTTGTTGCGTTCCGCAAGCTGCATCATCTGCTCGGGCTCGAAGCTGCCTTCGATGTGCAGGTGGAGTTCGGCCTTTGGTAGCGCGGCGATGAGGGGGGCGTGGGTGGTCATCGTCCTCGTATCTCAACGTGGTATTGGTCCGCGATTGCGGGATCTACTTCGATCGGACCACTGCCGCATTTATGGCGGTCTCCGCCATTTTTCTTGGGTCCCAAGACCAAGTATTCTTCCCGGGTTTCGACATCCATGTAGTTTCCCTTGATACCGCGTCGGCCGATATTCAGCAGCTCTTTCCCGTTGAAGTGAATCGAACGGCCCGACTTAAAAAATCGGACATTCGTAATCCAAGCAGGACCATCATCATTGTGGCCGGTCTTCAACTCGACATACATGATCCTGTACTTCGCCAAGTCTAAACCGCCCCCATCAGGCTTTCGAACACGCCCAGCCCATCCGTGCCGCCTTCGTGGCCGCCTATGGCGCGCTCGGGATGGGGCATCATGCCGAGGATGCGGCCGTTCTCGCTGAGCACGCCGGCAATGTCGCGGGCCGAGCCGTTCGGGTTGCCGGCATAGCGAAAGGCGACGCGGCCTTCGCCTTCGAGCTGGTCGAGCGTGTCGTCGCTCGCGACGAAATTGCCGTCATGGTGGGCGATGGGGATCGAGATGTCGTCGCGCCCGGCATAGGCTGAAGTGAAGGCGGTGTTCGCGCTCTCGACCTTGAGCGCCTGCGGCTTGCACACGAACTCAAGCCCGGCATTGCGGATCAGCGCGCCGGGAAGGAGGCCGGTCTCGCACAGAATCTGGAAGCCGTTGCACACGCCGAGCACATGGCCGCCGCGTTCAGCATGGGCTTTCAACGCCGCGATGGCCGGCGAATTGGCCGCCATGGCCCCGCAGCGCAGATAGTCGCCATAAGAGAAGCCGCCGGGCACCATGACAAGGTCGGTGCCATCGGGGATTTCGCCGTCCTTGTGCCAGACCATGGCAGGCTCAGTGCCTGTGGCCTGCCGGAGGGCGACCTGTGCGTCGCGGTCACAGTTGGATCCGGGAAAGACGATGACGGCGGTTTTCATGGGCCGGTGTTTAGCAGGGAGTCGGGCAGGCAGGGAATAGGCTTGTCGCGGGCGCGGTCCGGGTCCATTTTCCACCGGTGCCAGACCATGAAAGGGGCCGTCACATGAAAGCGATTATCGCAGCGCTCGTCACCCTGCCGCTACTTGCAGCGTGCAATACGATTGAAGGCGTCGGCAAGGATGTCGAGGCGACCGGAAAAGTGGTCAAGGAGACGGCTCAGGACGTCAAGGAAGACATTACAGACTAAAAAGAGTGCGCCCCGCAGGAAGGACGTCTGCGGGGCGCGGGGTGCGCTTTTCGAGGGGGAGGGAGAAGCGGCGCACCCCTGTTCGAAGGCGTGGGCGCTACTGGCGGCGGTCGCGGCGGTTTTCCCGGCGGTCGAGCACGTTTTCAGCGCGATCTATGCGGTCTTCGGCGCGGTCGCGCGGGCCATAGTCGACAGCGCGGTCCCGGCGATCCTCGCGCCGGTCAACGCGGTCTTCAAAGCGGTCGAACCGGTCTTTGACCTTGTCTGCGCGGCTACCCTGTTCGATGACGCCGCGGCGTTCGAGTCGGTCCAGGCGGTTGTCAATGCGCTCAAACCGTTCCGGCGGGCCGGCAATCGCAGCGGGAGCGGCAAATGCTGCGACGAGTGAGGCGGTAATCAGCGGTTTCAGCATGCGATCCTCCGTTTTGTTCGCATGCCCCTTCAACGGCCGGCGTGCTGGATTCCGTCGCGGATTTTTTGAAAAAAATGAATATGAACAGGCGTTAAGGCAGTAGGCAGGCAATCGCTTCGCGGCTGCGGCCGGTCAAAAAGTAAGCCCCGCAGCGCGGGTCACTGCGGGGCCGTCTTCGTGCGCTAGCGAGGGGAGGGAAGAGCAGCGCACTCACCCCCTAACGACCATGAAGGATTTGGGTTCCCTGTGACGGAAGTTTTTTACGTGCTTGGGTGTCTCCGGGCCGACAGGCATACCAATGCCCTTAGCCGACGATGACATGCTCTTCGTTGAACCAAAGCGGGGACCGGCTGAGATCGATGAAGGTTTTCTCGTCCTCCAGCAGACGCGCCGCAGCCTCATCAAACCCCTCATTCGCGCCCGCACCGAAGAAGCTGTCCCAGCTATCCCACCAAAGTTCGGCAATACCATCATACATGTCAGGGCTGCCGCGCCCGTCGCGCATGGCCTGGTTGGCGTCATGGGTGAGGGCATGGGTTTGGACATAGCGCACACAGCCGATCGTTGGCGCAACGCTGGCCACGATCGGCGCGTGCGTCTCGCGCCAGTAGGTCTGGAACGCCTCTCGGCTCAGCCCGGGCAGGCGGTGCAGGCAGAAGGTGAGCTTGATCATGGGGCTGTCTCTGCGGGGTCAGGGTCAATGACGTTGCGGGGGCCGGGGCCGCGTGCGGCCAGCCGGTCGTCGGGATTATACAGCGCGCACACTTCAAGGGACAGGCAACCGCACCCGATACAGCCATCAAGCCGGTCGCGGGTCCGGGTGAGTTCGGAAATACGCTCATCAATACGGGCGCGGATGCCTTCGCTGATCCTGGCCCAGTCCGCGCGGGTTGGGTTCCGGCCGCTCGGCAGCCCGGCCAGTGCGTCGCCAATCTCATCCAGAGACAGGCCGAGGGACTGCGCAATCCGGATAAAAGACACCCGTCGCACATCGGCGCGCAGGAATTTGCGATGCTTTCCGGAGCTGCGGATCGAGGCAATCAGGCCAAGTTTTTCATAGTATCGCAGCGCCGGGACGCTGAGCCCTGTGCGGGCTGCCAGATCTCCAATCGACATCAGCGCGGACTTCGGCATAAAAAAGACCTGGATCTAAAGTTAGCTTTAGGTTGTAGGGAAAGAGCGTCATCAGGACAAGCCGGAGGTTTGGGCCAGGAGGTCGAACGCCGGTCAAGCAGAGGAGGTGCCCATGGCGCGCGTAACGATTGAACATGTGAACTTGACCGTTTCGGACTCGGAACGGACAGCAGACCTTTTCAAAGCCTTGTTTGGCTGGGAGGAGCGCTGGCGCGGCCCGTCGCAACTGGGCGGTCATTCGATCCATGTTGGCGAAAAGGATGCTTATGTTGCGCTTTATTCGCCGTCAAAAGAGGTTGCGCCGCCGCTCGAGCACAAAAAAGGCCGGCCGCTCAACCATGTGGGCCTTGAGGTCGAAGACCTGGACGCCGTCGAGCGCCGTGTGATCGACGCCGGGCTGGAGCCGTTTTCCCATGGCGACTATGAGCCGGGCCGCCGGTTCTATTTCTTTGACTGGGACGGGATCGAATACGAGATCGTCAGCTATGCCTGATGCGGCTTAAGCGCTGAAGTCGATGCGGTAGCGCTCGATCACTGTATTGGCGAGCAGCGCTTCGCACATCTCTTTCACGCGCGCTTCGGCAGCGTCTGCGGCAAGGCCGTCTTCGAGATCAAGCTCAATGACCTTGCCGATGCGCGCGCTTTCGACTTCGCCATAGCCCATGCGGCCAAGGGCGTCGGCAACGGCCTTGCCCTGCGGGTCCAGCACGCCGGGCTTCAGGTCGACATGGACGATGGCTTTCATTTCGTCGCTCCCTGAAAGTCGACAATCTCCGCGCCTTGGGCCGATTCCCGGATGATGCCGAGCCTGCGGGCGACTTCTGCATAGGCTTCCGTGACGCCGCCAAGGTCGCGGCGGAAGCGGTCCTTGTCGAGTTTTTCGCCGGTCTCGATGTCCCAGAGCCGGCAGCTGTCGGGGCTGATTTCATCGGCAAGAATGGTGCGGACCATGTCGCCTTCATAGTGGCGGCCGAATTCGATCTTGAAGTCGATCAGGCGAATGCCGACGCCGGCAAACAGGCCCGACATGAAATCGTTCACGCGCAGGGCGAGCGAGATCATATCGTCGATCTCCTGCGTGCTGGCCCAGTTGAAGGCCGTGATATGTTCCTCGGTGACAATCGGATCGCCGAGTTCGTCTTTCTTGTAGTAGAATTCCACGATCGAGCGCGGCAATTGCTCGCCTTCTTCCACGCCGAGGCGTTTTGACATCGAGCCCGCGGCGACATTGCGCACCACCACTTCCAGCGGAATGATCTCGACTTCGCGGATCAGCTGTTCGCGCATATTGAGCCGGCGGATGAAGTGAGTCGGCACGCCAATACCGGCAAGCCGTGTCATCATGAACTCGGAAATGCGGTTGTTCAGGACGCCTTTGCCATCGAGAACGGCTTTCTTCTCCGCGTTGAAGGCGGTCGCATCGTCCTTGAAATACTGGATCAGCGTTCCGGGCTCGGGGCCTTCGTAAAGAATCTTGGCCTTGCCTTCATAGATCTTGCGTTTGCGGGACATGGGCTCGCTCTTCAGGGGGGATGTGCCGTGGTCAGGACACGAAAAAGAACCGGCACACTACGCCGAACGCCTGCGGGAAACAAACCTTCTTCGCACGCACCGCTTGATTGGATGGCGCAGGCGTTTCTATATGCCACGTAACGCCCGCCTCGCCACGAAAGAGCAGCATCCATGACCGATTTCAAAGACCGCCAACGCGGAGAGGAAGCCAAGTACGTCCACGACCAGCAAACCGAATTCAAGGTGATGGCGCGGCGCAACAAGCTGCTCGGCCTTTGGGCCGCTGACCTTCTGGGCCTGACCGGCTCCGATGCCGAAGCCTATGCCAAGACCGTGGTTCTGTCCGACCTTGAAGAGGCTGGCGATGACGATGTGTTCCGCAAGGTGCGCGCCGATTTCGACGCAAAAGGCGTTGATCGTTCGGACAATCGCATTCGCGAGCACATGGCAGAACTGCTCCCGGTCGCCCGCGAGCAGGTTCTGGGTGAGCAGACCTAACCGGCTTTTGCCCGCTTAAGGCAGGGAGCGGAACGATGGTGGCACGCCAGTTTCCGAGCCGCCCCGCCTATCTCGATGCGCTGTGTGAGCTGTGTGAGTGCGAAGGCTATGCCTGCGCTTCAGCTGACCCGCTCACTGGCCACGTTCTGCGCATTTCCAGTGGTTCCAAGTTCTTTTTTACCGGGGCCGGCCGTGTCTCGCCCTATCCGCTGAACGCCGCAACGCTGGTGTCCCTGACCCGTGACAAGGCCCATAGCGCTGCCATTTTGAAGCAAGCGGGATTCGCAACTGCGGGCGGGCGGCACTTTTTCCTGCGCCCGGACCTGCGGGAGCGACGCCCGGATGGGCACGAGTTTGCAGACGCTTTTCCCTATGCCGAAGCGCTCGGTTATCCGGTTTTCGTCAAGCCGGTCGCCGGAACCGGAGGCAAGGGGGCCGGCGCTGTCTTCGATGCCGAAGCGCTGGCGTATCGTCTCCAGTCCATTGCGGCGTATGATTGGGCCGCGATCGTGCAGCCGGTTCAGGACGGGCGCGAATTTCGCCTCTTCCTGATCGATGGGGCTGCTCAGTTTCTCTACGAAAAGCGCAAACCCGCGGTCACCGGGGATGGGCATCGCACGCTTGGGGCCTTGATGGCCGAGCGGTTTCCAATCGATGAAGCGGGCAGGGACCCTTACACAGACGCGCGACAAGCCTTCGAAACGTTCCTGTCAGAAAGCGGGCGGTCGCTTTCCAGTATTCCAGCGGACGGCGAAGTCGTTGCCCTGTCGAGCATCGCGAACGTGTCATCGGTCGGAGACGTGCATGGCTTTCATGATGTTCCCGGCTGGATGGCGGACTGGGCCGCCGACCTGTTTAAGGCCTTTCCCTTGCGGGTGATAGGGATTGATCTCTTCGTTGATCGCCTGGAGCCTCTGCCTGACACGCCGCCGGTGATCATTGAGCTCAATGGCGCCCCAGCAACGGCGAGCCTTTTAAAAAACAAGCGCCACGACCTGTTTGAACAGGTGTGGCGCAAGGTCATGTCTCTCTATTTTTCAGGCGCTTAGCCTTATTCGGCCATGGCCGTGACGGTTGCCGTGCCGGTGTCGCCATTGGAGACGGTGTAAGTGGATGTTGCGCCAACTTCCTGGGCGACCTCATCGAACACGAGGCACAGCTCACCCTGTTCAGGCACGTCCGCGCAAAGCGTCATGGCGGCTTCGTCCCACGTATAGGGTGCGGTCACGCCGTCCGGGCCCGTGGCGGTGTTTGTGGCGTTGTCGAAGGTCCAGTCCTGGGTGTCGCCATTGTCATTGGCAAAGGAGACCGAGACGGTTGCCGCCGATGCTGCACCGGCGATCAGGGCCGCGGTTGCTGCGGCCATCAGAAACTTTTTCATGTGGTGTCCTCCCAAAAGGTTATGCGCCGCCCTCTGGCGCGCGACGAAACGTTAACCGTGTCCAAGCCCAGCGCAACGGTGATTCGCTGGTAAATCGCCGGGCAGGGCGCTTGATTTTTGGGATTCTTAGACGCCGACGATTTCGTCCCGGCTCGCTTCGGCCTTCAGCCATTTGATAAACGCGCGCACATCCGGGGAGAGGTGGCGCCCCTTTGGCCAGACGATCCAATAGCCGAAATCGATATCGGTCGAGCCATCTGCAAAGGGCGCAACCAGCCGGCCAGTGGCAAGGTCTGCCGAGGCAATCGCACGTTTGGCGAGCGCGACGCCGCGCCCGGAGGCGGCTGCCTCGATCACAAGAACGCCCTGGTTCAGCCGCGGACCGCGTGAGGCATCGACACCGGTCACGCTTCGCGCACGCAACCAGCTCGCCCAGTCCGGACAGGAGGGATCATTTTCCCCGCTTTCGTCATGCAGCAGGGTGTGGCGGGCAAGGTCTGCCGGGCGGCGGAGCGGATCATCGCCCTCCAGCAGGGCGGGCGAACAGACGGGGAGCACCGTCTCGTCCATAAGCTTTTCCGATTTCAGCCCTTCATAGGTGCCGGCACCATAGCGGATGGCAAAATCGGCGTCTGCGGTCGTGAAGTCTGTCAGGCCCATATCTGCCGAGATCCAAGCTTCGATGCCATCATGGCTCTGGTGAAAGGCATCGAGCTTTGGCGCGAGCCACTTTGCGGCAAAGGATGGCGCGGAGGAGACCATGACCCGCCCTTTACGCGCCGGTGCCTGCATCACCCGCCCGGCTTCAGAAATTCTCTCAAACGCATCGCGCACGAGGGGAAGGGTTGCCTGGGCTGCATCCGTTAAAAGGACCGAGCGTCCCGTGCGCTTGAACAGCGGCGTTCCGGCATAGTCCTCCAACTGGCGGATCTGCTGCGAAATTGCGCCCGGCGTAACGTTCAACTCCTCGGCAGCCTTGGTGAAGGACATGCGTCTGGCAGCGGCCTCGAAGGCGCGCAGGGCGTTCAGCGGCGGTATGCGGTCTGTCGGTTCTGACATAGGATCAGTTTCTCTAAACAATTGTCTTAGGCATCGGCGGTTGCGGCGAGCGCGTCAAGCGCCACTTTCGCTGCAGAGTAGAAAGCCTTATCGAGGGTCGTATGCGTTTATTTCCTGCCTTCTTTCAAATGGACGACGCCAGCGTTGTTGTCTTCGGGGGCGGTGAGGAAGCGCGGCGCAAGGTGCGCCTGCTGGCCAAGACACCGGCGAGGATCACGGTCATTGTCGGCGACGAAATCGATGGGGCCTTTGCCGAGGAGTTTGCCGGCCGCGTGGTGATCGCGCCGTTTGACCATGCCGGACCAGTGCTGGATATCGCGGCCTTTGCCATCGTCGCGTGCCGGGTGGATGGGAATGTCGAGCGTGCCATCACGATCGCCCGGCAGTATGGCGTGCCGCTCAATGTCGTGGACCGGCCCGACCTTTGCGACTTTACCGTCCCGTCGATTCTCGACCGGGGTGAGATTGTTGCCGGCGTTGCCTCTGGCGGCTCGGCGCCCGTTCTGGCCAAGGCCGTGCGCACAAAGCTTGAGGCGCTGTTGCCGAAGAAGATCGGCGCGCTTGCCAGCCTGGCGCGCAGCCTGAGGGGTGATGTGAAGGCCGCGCTCGAAACGGGCGAAGCCCGGCGAGCATTCTGGGAAGATGCGCTCAAGGGCCCAGCGGCAGAGCGGGCCTATGCCGGGGATCTTGCCGGGGCTGAGACAATGATGCGCGAAACGCTCGCGCGCCATGTCGCCGGGCAGGGCGGTGTGGGCGTTGTGCATATCGTCGGCGCAGGGCCGGGCGATCCGGAATTGCTCACGCTCAAAGCGCTGCGCCTTATTCAAGATGCGGATATTGTCTATTACGACAAACTCGTCAGTGCCGAGATCCTCGACCTGATCCGGCGCGATGCGGACCGCATTCCCGTTGGCAAGTCAAAAGGCGACCATCTTGTCCCGCAGGCTGTCATCCATGAACGCCTGATCGCATCAGCGCGAGAGGGGCTCCGGGTCGTTCGGCTCAAGGGCGGAGACCCGTTCATTTTTGGCCGCGGCGGCGAAGAGCTTGAGGCGGTGCGCGCCGCTGGCATCGATGTTCAGGTCGTGCCAGGAATTTCGTCCGCCCTCGGATGTGCGGCGTCGGCCGGTGTCCCGCTCACACACCGCGACCACGCCCAGACCCTCACCTTCGTCACCGGTCATGCCCAGGCTGGCGGTGTGCCGGACCTTGACTGGGACGCGCTCGCCAAGCCCGCGCAGACGGTTGTTGTCTTCATGGGTGCCGGCACATCGGCGACGATTGCCGACCGGCTCATCGCTGCCGGCCGCGCGCCGGACACACCGGTCGCCGTGATCGAGAATGGAACGCGGGACACCGAAATTCGCGGGTTCGGGGCGCTGGCGGGCTTGCCGCAGATTATCGCGCACCACGGCATCAAAGGCCCGGCGCTGCTCATCATTGGCGAAGTTGCTGCACGACCGCCTGAAGCGCAAACCCCGCTGCCCGAATTGGACGCAATTGTGGAAGAGGTGCTCGCATGACCTCCGTTCGCCCAAAACTGAAACCCGAGACGCCCAAGACCGTCACCGCCTGGGAAACCGCCACTGGTGCGGTGGTCTGGATGACCGGGACGGGCGACTGGTCCACCAATCCGGATGATATCGGTGTGTTCACGGGAGACGAGGCCGAGCGCCGCCTTGCTGAGGCAAAGGCCGATGAGGGGCGCGTGACCGATCCGTATTTCATGGAAGTGACCGATGAGGGCCGCGTGGCGGGCCGCGAAACCCTGCGCGAGACGATCCGGGCTGAGGGACCGACCACTCACCCGGAATTCCAGAGAGGGGCCTGATATGCCTGAGCCTGTGTCAAAACTCACCTTGTACGGCAGCTGTGTCAGTGGAAACTGCCTCAAACCGAAATGGATCGCCGATGTGCTCGGCGTCGATTATGACTGGGTCGAGATCGACCTGTTGCAGGGCGATACGAAGACGGACGAGTTTCTCGCCATGAACCCGGTAGGGCAGGTCCCGCTGGCGCGCTGGCCGGACGGGCGTTCGCTGCCGCAATCAAATGCAATCATGCTCTACCTCGCCGAGGCGCAGGGGTCTGATCTGATCCCGGTCGATCCCTTCAAGAAAGCGCAGATGATGAGCTGGCTGTTCTGGGAGCAGTATTCCCATGAGACCGCCATCGCCGTGCGCCGGTGGCACAAGCACTATCTGCAAAAGCCCGATGACGAGATCGATCCGGACCTGTTGCCGAAGGGCCGCCGCGCGCTCGGCATCATGGAAATGCAACTGACGTATACCGACTGGCTGGTTGGCGATGCGATGACGCTCGCCGATGTGGCGCTGGTGGCCTACACGCGCGTTGCCCATGAAGGCGGCTTTGACCTGTCTGAGTTTCCAGCCGTCGAGCGCTGGGTCAGCCGGACCGAAGCGGCGCTGAACATCCCCCATGCACGCGAGGCGGCCTAGTGTACCGATACGATGAATTCGATGCGGCCATTGTCGCTGACCGTGTGGCCCAGTTCCGTGGGCAGGTGGCCCGGCGCATGTCAGGCGAGCTGAAGGAGGACGAGTTCAAACCGCTGCGTCTACAGAATGGCGTCTATCTGCAATTGCACGCCTACATGCTGCGCATTGCGATCCCCTACGGCCAGCTCAGCCCGCGCCAGATGCGTAAGCTCGCCTCAATCGCACGCGACTATGACCGCGGCTACGGGCATTTCACAACGCGCCAGAACATTCAGTTCAATTGGGTGGCGTTGAAGGACATTCCCGATGTTCTGGCGGAGCTGGCTGGCGTTGAGATGCATGCGATCCAGACCAGCGGAAACTGCATCCGCAACGTGACATCCGACCATTTCGCCGGTGCGGCGCAGGATGAGCTGGTGGACCCGCGACCGTGGTGCGAAATCATTCGGCAGTGGTCGACCTTCCATCCGGAATTCGCCTTCCTGCCGCGCAAGTTCAAGATCGCTGTGACGGCTGCCGAGCATGACCGCGCAGCCATTGCGGTCCATGATATTGGCCTGCGGATTCTTGAGCGCGATGGCGTAACCGGCTTCCGGGTGCTGGCAGGCGGCGGGCAGGGGCGTACGCCGCATATCGCTGCGGAGGTGAACCCGTTCGTTCCCGAGGCAGAGCTGCTGGATTATCTCGAGGCGATCATGCGCGTCTACAACCGCCATGGCCGCCGGGACAACAAGTACAAGGCCCGGATCAAGATCCTCGTCAGCGAGCTCGGTGCGGAGGAATTCCGCCGCCAGGTCGAAGCCGAATATGCCGCCCAGCGCCCGCACGAAAAGATTGACCTGCCGCGCGAAGAAATCGACCGGATCCACGCTTATTTCGCGCCGCCCGCATTCGCTGAAAAGCCTGAGCGCTCAGACGTGTTTGAAACGGCCAAGGCGACTAATCCTGCCTTTGCGGCCTGGGCCTCTGTGAACCTGCATCCGCATAAGGTCCCGGGCTATGCATCCGTCACGCTGAGCCTGAAGCCCATTGGCGGCGCGCCCGGCGACGCCACCGACACGCAGATGGATCTCGCAGCCGACCTGGCCGAGCGCTACGGCTTTGGCGACATTCGCATTACCCATGCACAGAATATCGTCCTGCCGCATGTCGCGCTCGATGATATGCCCGAGATCTATGCAGCGCTCTCTGAAGCCGGCCTTGCGACGGCAAATGAGAGCCTGATCACGGACATGATCGTGTGTCCGGGGCTGGACTACTGCAACCTTGCAAACGCCCGCAGCATTCCCGTTGGGCAAGCCATCCAGGCGGAATTCTCAAGCCCCGATGAGGCGCGCGAGATTGGCAAACTGCACATCAATATTTCAGGCTGCATCAATGCATGTGGGCATCACCATGTCGGCCATATCGGCGTGCTGGGCGTCGATAAGAAAGGTGAGGAATTCTATCAGATCACCTTTGGTGGCCGGGCCGATGAGAGCGCCGCGATCGGCGATATTGCCGGGCCGGGCCTGAAGGCTGACGACGTGCCGAAGGCGCTGCGCCGGGTCGTCGATGCCTACAAGGCTCTGCGCACCTCGGACGACGAGCCGTTCATCGCAGCGCTGGAACGGGTCGGCCACGCGCCATTCAAGGAGGCGCTCTATGCCGCTGATTAAGAATGGCACCGAAATCGAGGACGTATGGGCCTTTGTGCCCGATGAGGTCGACCTCGAGCCAGGCGGCTGTATTACGGTCAGCCTGCAACGGTTTCTGGGTGAGGGGGCTGAACTGTTCCTGCGCAACGAGGCTGTTGGTGTCCGGTTGCAGCCTGAAGATAACCCCGAAGCCCTGGAGCCCTGGCTTGATCGGCTGACGCTCGTTGAGATTTCCTTTCCCAAATACACCGACGGGCGCGGATTCTCGCAAGCCCAGCTCCTGCGGCGGCGATTCCGGTATGCGGGCGAGCTTCGCGCGGTTGGCGACGTCTTAAGGGATCAGATTCTCTATATGAACCGTTCAGGGTTCGATGCTTATCTCACAAGCCGTGCGGCCCTACCTTCAGTGGTGGAAGCGCTGGGAGACCTCTCAGCGGTATATCAACCCGCCGCCGACGATCGTACCCCGGTTTACAAGGCGCGCACCGCTAAAGGCTGACCGCCATGCCCTATGCAGACACACTGGTCCGCGCCGCAGAAGCGCCAGAAGCCCGTATCGCGCGTCTGAATGGCGAATTGCGTGAAGCGTCGTCGACGACGATCCTGCGCGCCGCGTTTGTGCGCGAGTGGCCGCGGGACATCACATATGTGTCGAGCTTCGGAGCGGAAAGCGCTGTGATGCTGGCCCTCATCGCAGACGTGGACCCGAACCTGCCGATCATCTTCCTTGAGACCGGCATGCACTTTCCGCAGACGGTTGATTACAAGGAAGAGCTGAAAGAGCGTCTTGGCCTGACCAATATTCGCGACATTCCTCCGAATGAGGCCGAGCGCAAAGTGCTCGATCCGAAAAACGATCTCTGGAAAACAGACACCGATGCCTGCTGTGCGCTGCGCAAGGTGCGCCCGCTCGAGCCGGCGCTTGAGGGCTTCGGAGCCTGGATTACGGGCCGCAAGCGCTTCCATGGCGGTGCGCGGCTGTCCCTGCCGGTGTTTGAGTATGCTGGCGGGCGCTACAAGGTAAATCCGCTCGCGTCGTGGACACAGGACGATGTCGACCGCTTCTTCAAGCACCGCAACCTGCCGCGCCATCCGTTGGTGGCTCAGGGCTACCCCTCTATTGGGTGCTGGCCGTGCACCAAACCAGCCGAAGACCCCAGCGACATCCGTTCGGGCCGTTGGGCCGGGCAGGCGAAGACCGAATGCGGCCTGCATGTCGAGAAGACCGAGCGCCCGCGCGTTTTCTAGGCAGCATTGCTGAGGCGTTCTTGCCTTTTTCCTGCCTTGTCTGATCGCTAGCTGCTTCGGGAAATTTGTTGCCAGCCGGAGTTCCTTCCATGCGTATCCTTGCCGCGTCCTGCCTGTCTGCCGCCCTCGTTCTGTCGGCCCCAGCACCCAGTGTCGCGCAGGAAGGCGGACAATCGGAGGACATGACCCGCGCCCTGGCGGCAGGATACAAGGCCGCGTTCACGTGTTCAGGCGTCTTCACCGCCGGCCAATCGCTCGCCGAAATCGAGGCCAATGAGCTGACGGGCGTTTACAGCGACTATCGCACCGCCCTGCGCAATGTTGGCCGCGCCGACATCGACAGCGCCGCGAAGACGGTCTCGGTCAGCTATCACAGCTCCATGCCGCCGCGGATCGCGGTCTGGCGCGAAGGCCTCGGCTGCGCGCAGCTGCCCATCGGCGCAACGGAAGACGCACGCCAGTGGCTGCCAGGCTTCACCAGCTGGCCCAAGGCGCAGGGGCAGGATGTCTCCACCGCACTGGGCTCGAACGTAACGATCACAGCCAATACGGCGTTCTTCGAAACGCTGGAAATTCCGATCAGCTTCGCCTTTGACGGGCAGACCTACGGGTCTGGCAATCGGACGAGCGCTGTCGTGGTCACCGAGAACGGCCAGGTGGTCGCCGAGCGCTATGGGCGCGGCGTCGATGCAGAAACCCCTCAGAGGACCTGGTCGGTCGCAAAATCCATCACGGCCACGGTGATTGGCGCAGCGATCGAGGACGGGCACCTGTTCCTGGACCAGTCGGCCCTTGTTGAGGCGTTTTCCGCTGGCGGCGATCCGCGCCGGGAGATCACGCTGCGAAACGTGCTTCATATGGCGAGTGGCCTGGATTCAGGGGACAAGGGCTCACGCACGGACCGGCTCTATTTCGGTGGCCAGCGCGTGTCTGATACAGCGCTGACCACATCGCTCGAGGTGAAGCCGGGGTCGCGCTTCAAATACGCCAATAATGACACGCTGATTGCGATGCGGGCCCTGCGCGAAGCGTTGGATGATGATGGCGCGTATCTGCGCTATCCCTATGAGGCCGTCCTGCAAAAAATCGGAGCCACGCGGACGATCCTGGAGACCGACTGGAATGGCGACTATGTCAGCTCCAGCCAGGTCTGGGCAACGGCCCGCGACCTGGCCCGCGTCGGACAGCTTTACCTGCAAGACGGCGTCTGGGGCGGTGAGCGGATCCTGCCTGAGGGCTGGGTTGATTTCGTGTCGACTCCTGCGCCGGACCAGCCCGACGAGGGCAGCTATGGCTATGGCGCGCAATTCTGGCTGATGACCGATGAGGAGGGCGTGCCCAGCGATACATTCGTCGCCGCGGGCAATCGCGGGCAGTACATTGCCATCATCCCGTCGCGAGGACTCGTCATCGTCCGGCGCGGCTATGATCCGGTCGGCGGGGACGGCTTCGATATGGCCGCGTTTACGCGCGATGTTGCCACGGCCCTTGAGCGGCCCGAAGGCCCGGTCCAGGTGATCGATGCGGAGGGGTATCCGGTCTATGACAAGGACGGAAACCCGGTGTACGAGGCGGACAAGGAAGCAGACCTGAAAGCGGAGCTTGAGCGGGCCTTCGGTCAGCCGTCCGAGTAGGTTCAGCCGCCGGAGCTTGAGGAGCCGCCGCCAGCTTCGGTGATTTGGGTCTCCACCTTTGTAAAGGTCTGGTCGTTCGCGCCTGCAACCTCAACGACCGAGGCCAGCAGGATCAGCGTGACGAGGCTCACCAGCAGCGCATATTCCACAGCCGCCGCACCAGCCCGGTTGCGGAGCAGGCCGTGTGCGGCAGATCGGCGTGAAATCATCGGCTGTGTCATGCTGGCTGCGCCTTTCCCGGTTCGGCGGTTGATCTGAGACGGCACACGTGCGCGTACCCGAAGCCACCGCCGAGCAATTAACGCGCCACGGGAGCCTGCATGGACAGGCTCTCGTTTAACGCGAACGTATTTTCAGAGGGTTTAAGCGATCAGAAAAGCTTCACGGATCAGGCCGCGACAGCGTCTTCCTTGCTCGGCTTTGGGTCGCGCAGAACGTAACCGCGGCCCCAAACGGTCTCGATGTGGTGCTCGCCGCCGGTGGCCTGGGCCAGTTTCTTGCGCAGCTTGCAGATGAAGACGTCAATGATTTTCAGCTCGGGCTCGTCCATGCCGCCATAGAGGTGGTTCAGGAACATTTCCTTGGTGAGCGTCGTGCCCTTGCGCAGCGAGAGCAGCTCGAACATCTGGTATTCCTTGCCGGTCAGGTGGACCCGGTCGCCATCGACTTCGACGGTCTTGGCATCAAGGTTTACAAGGATTTCGCCGGTGCGGATAACGCTCTCGGCGTGGCCTTTGGAGCGGCGCACAATTGCGGTGATGCGGGCGACCAGCTCGTCCTTGTTGAACGGCTTGGTGAGATAATCGTCAGCTCCGTAGCCGAGCGTCTTAACTTTTGCCTCGATATCCGGGTTACCGGAGAGGATCAGCACCGGCGTATTCACGCGGGCCATGCGCAGCTGCTTGAGAACTTCGTAGCCAGAGATATCCGGCAGCGACAGGTCCAGGATGATGATGTCGTACTCGTAGACTTTGCCGAGGTCGACGCCCTCTTCACCAAGGTCGGTCGTGTAAATATTGAAGCCAGCAGCGTTCAGCATGAGCTCGATGCTGCGGGCGACGGCGTTGTCGTCTTCGATCAGAAGAACCCGCATGTGTCATACTCCCCGAATCAGTCCTGCGACCACCTTAGCCGCGACATTAACAAGTGTGAATCCTAAGCAATTAACCTTGCGCAAAAGTTAACCGATACGCACAAAGACAGTCTGTATTCATATTAATTAACCGTGAGCTTGCAGCGCTGGCCCGTCACCGAGCAGGAAGTGCGCAATGGCAATCGCGTCCTGGATCGGCTGCGCGCGCTGGTCTGTCGAGATCAGGGTTTTCTGGCTGCGAATGGCCTCTCGGACCTTCGGGTCGCGCATGACAACGCCTGCAAGTTGCGGGCGGAAGCCGAGGAAGGTCTGGCACGCTCGCGCGATGGCCTCATACGTTCGCTGGCCGGCCGCGCGGTTATCGGCCTGATTGATACAGATGACAGGATCAACGCCGGGCGCATAGCCGCGCAGAACCTTGATGAAGGCGTAGGCATCGGTCATCGACGTGGGTTCGTCTGTGATCACCATGAGGGCCTTGTCTGCGGCGCGGGCAAGGCGCATGCAATTGGCCTCAATTCCGGCTCCCAGATCGACGACGACCTGGTCATATCGCAGGGCCAGGGCAGATAGCCCGCCGGCGAGGCGCGCGACCTCCTCGGGCGGCAGCTCAGCGAGCGCACCAGAGCCTGAGCGGCCCGGAAGCACATCGAAACCGCCGTCGGTCGCTCCGCCATCGACCGGAATGACGGCGTCAGATAGCTCGACCCAGCCAGCAATGACAGCGGCGAGGTCGGTCTCCGGCGCAATGCCCAGTTGGACATCGACATTGGCCAGGCCAAGATCGCCATCGACCAGCAGGGTGCGTTTTCCGGCGGCCGCGAAGGCAGACGCCATGGTGATGGACATGAAAGTCTTGCCGACGCCCCCTTTGCCGCTGGCGACCGCAATGATCGAGGCGGGCGCAACGCGGGGCGCTGGGTGGCGCGGGGCTTCCATGGATTTACGAAGCGTGAAGGTCATCTCAGGCGGCTCCTTTCAGGACCGTCCGGCCCGGGGCGTCTTCCATCAGGAGGCTCGCTAGTCTCTGCGGCGCTGCGGGGACAAGCCCGCCGCCAATGAAGGGCGTGACAGCCAGATGGGACAACGCCACCCCCGCTTCGGCGAGGGCTGACACCGCACCGCCTCGTCGCCGGGCTATGTCTAGCTTTGTCAGGATCGCGCGCTTTACGCCGGCTTTGGCAAAGGCCCGCACGGTGTCGGCCTGGTCTTCCGGATGGCCCTCGGCGGAGAGGACCAGAATGGGTTCGGCATGGATCGCAGCAACCAGATCAACGAGGCTGGCCATGTCGTCGGCTTCAAACGGGGCTATGGCGGGCAGGTCTATGACGAACCGGCCACTGGAGGCGCGGATGTCGCGCAGGGTCGAGAACAGGGCCTCCGGCGTTTCAGCCACGCGGATCTGGTTTTGTTCGCGTTCAAGATAGGCGGCGAGTTGAGCGCCGCCCGCAGCAGCATCGAGGTCTGCGGCAACCGGATGGATTTCTCCATTGGCCACAGCGGCGCGGCGGGTCAGCTTGGCGGCTGTTGAGGTGCGTCCATGGCCAGGCGGGCCGACAAGGACAATGTCATTCTCAGGAATGGCGGCGATCGGGTCAAAACTGAGCTGGGACTCGAGGCCGCCAGCAAGCGCGTCGCAAGGATCATCCGTTCCGAGATCGATGGAGGCTGCGGAGATGCGCTCGGCAAAGCGCTTAGGCGAGCCATGCCAGCCCAGCGTGTCACGCACGCGGTGGCGCAGCGGATTGTCAAACCGCGGATCAGAGTCGCGATTGCGCAGGGCGAACGGTTCGGCCCGGCCGGATTTGTCAGTGGCAGCACGGATTTCAACACGGCCATCCACTTCGCGCTCGGACAGGATAACGGCGTCGTCCCCCATCTCTGCGAAAATGAGGGCTTTCGCGGCATCGACGGTTTCGGCTGAGAACATTTTCATGCGCATGGGCGCGGTTTCCCTCTTGTCTGCCGGGGTCAGCCCTCACCGCTCCCGCTTCTCGTGTCCGCCGATTAAGCCGTTCTAAAGGTAAATATTTTGTATCGGCTGGTTAGGATTTGGGTGGTCAGCCCACAGGTCAGCCGGGTGCGCCGTCGACGATTTCGCTCAGCGTGACGCCGAGTTCGCCGTCGGCAACGACAAGGCGTCCGCGCGCCATCAACCGGTCAGAGACATAGATGTCGACGGGCTCATTGGCCCTGCGGTCAAGGGCCATGATGTCGCCCGGTGAGAGCGCCATCAGCTCATCCATGGGCATACGGACCTCGCCAAGAACAACGTCCACGCGCACGGGCACATCCATGACTTTCCTGTGAAGCGCGGGGGTCGTCTGGCTCATCGTCTGCTCCCTGTACCGGGCTGTTCTTGCGAACGAAGGTTGCCGAGATGTGAAGACGGGGTGGTTCAGGGGGCTCAATCGCCGGAGAAAAGGTCGCGCTGGCCGTCTTCGAGCTGTTTCAGGGCGCGCTCGGTCAGGCGGCGCACATCGCTTGCGATCTCAGTGGTGGATGCCTCGGCGGAGAGGTGCCGGGCAAGGGCAGACAAGTCAGCCAGCGTTTCCGACAAGCGCTCGCGCGCCGCGGCCAGAGCGGCTGCATCTTCAGCCCCCTGAAGGGCTTCGGCTGCGCCTTGCGCGCGCGCCTCTGCCAGCATCGCAGACAGCTCGCCGGTCTCGAGCGTTACAGGTCCTGCGGTCTGAGGCTCAAAAGTCGGTGAAAAGCCGAAGGGCGTGACGGAGGAGAGGGCGCGGCGGGTCATTCGATCAGGTCGTTGTCATCGGAGGCGGCGTCGCCGCTGATATCTCGCGAGGCGAGCAGGGCGCGCGCTGTGTCCACGAGCGCTTGCCGTGCGGCATCGACGTCTGCGCGTCGACGCGGGCCAGCGGCTTCAATATCGTCGCGCAAGGCAGCGCCGGCGCGCTGGGTCATATTCGCGAAGAAGGCTTCGGCGGTGGCAGGTTCTGCCGCTTTCAGCGCCGCGGCCAGCGTCGACCGGTCCGTCCGGGACAGGAGGGTCTGGATGCCAGCGGGGGGCAGGGCGGCGAGATCGTCGAAGGTGAACATCAGGGCCCGGATGCGCTCTTTCGCGCCGGGGGCGACATCGTTGAGCGCGGTCAGGAAGGCCTGCTCATAGCGCTCGTCGAGCTGGTCGAAGATCCGCGCGACCGTTTCGTCGCCTGCGGTGGGCCCGGCTTTGAGCTTTCGCTCGATCGCGTCTTCAAGCGCGGCAAGGGCGCGCGGGTGCGGGGCCTGAAGGTCCAGCATTCGGCGCAGGGCGAGCAGCGCCTCGCCGGGCGAAAGCGTCCGGACGGTCTGGGCAGCCTTGGCAGAGGGAATACGCGACAGGACAAGCGCAATCGTTTGCGGGTGTTCGCCGCTGACCATGCCAGCAATCCGTTCCGGTGGTTCCGCGCCGAGCCGGTCCCACACGCTCAGCGTTTCCTTCGCAGATGAGGCTTCATTGAGGAACGCAGCAGCGGCATGTTCCGCGTCGGCTGGATTGTCCGGCAGGGCTTCCATCGCGCGGGTCAGCGTCTCGGCTTCTTCGCGGGTCAGTTCGGGCCAGATCGCGCCGCCGCGGGCCCCGAGCGCGCGCATCAGGTGTGCCGAGGCCATCAGGCCATTTCGCGCCGGGGGGCTCTGGGGACGCGCAGGCAGGCTCATGCTGCATCTCCCGGGCGCATCCAGCGGCGTAGGACTTGTGCAGCCGCTTTGGGATCAGCCGAAGCGCTGTGGCCTGCGGCGTCGACGAGCGAGGGCTGGAGGGCAACGGGCGTTGCAGCGGATGTATCCTTTGCAGGGCTCGGCGCGGGCGAGGAAACATCTGGCGCAGGCGAGCGGCTACGCTTGACCAACGCCGCACCGAGAAGGCCGGCCGTTGCAAGGAGTGCGGCGATTTCGGCAACCCGCGACGGGGTGAGCCCGGCAATCCCGGCGGCTGCAAATGGCTGGACCCGGACGAGGAGTGTATCGCCCGCGTCAGGATTGAACCCGTCGGCTGCGGCGAGGAGCGCTGCGGTCTCAGCGCGCAGCGAGGATGTCAGGTCAGAAGGGGCGTCGATCAGGACGAGATAGCTGTCACCCGCGGGGGACCGTTTCAGGCCAATGCGAACGGTGCCTGGTCCAGAACGGGTTTCAAGGAGCGAAACAAGCCGCGCTTCGGAGGCCGTCGCCGTCGTGGCGGCGTGCGGCGCGGTCCAGCCAGCAAAAGCACGCCAGCCTGCAAGCGCAAGCACAAGCGCCAGCGACGCGCCCAAAAGGGCGCGCTCGGGGCCGCTTCTGTGCGCGGTAAAAGCGTCTGAGCGGGCCATGCCGACTCCGGCTGCGCGCCCGAAAGCATAGGCGCTTCAGCCAGTTACGGCAGCCGGCGTAAACGACGCTTTAACGAACAGCGCGTGCTAGCGGCGGTACTGCTGAACGCGGGTTGCGCGAAGGCCTTTGGCACCGTGCTTTGAATAGAGGCGCTGCCAGCCGGCAAACTCCTCTGAAGACAGGCCGTACCGGTCGCAGGCGTCATCTTCGGTCAACAGACCTCCGCAGACGGCTGCAACCACTTCGGCCTTGCGGCGCGTGACCCAGCGCGTGATGTTCGGCGGCGGAAGATCGTCCAGCGTAAGCGGACGCCCATCCGGGCCTTTGACGCTCAGGGTTCTGGCGGAATGCTGTTGCATCATGTCCACCCTCTTTCCTCGGGTTATCATCAGGCCGCTTTCTGCGACCCTTGGATTGACCCTACAGGAGAGCGTTTAAGGTCAGACTTTCCCCGCGCTGACAGTTTCGCCCCGGGCGTTCAGCGAATTTTTGCGAAGTTGACCCGAACCGGGACAACCCTGCCGCGATCTGTAGTAAATGTTGAGGATTAGCTAATTTCGGCGGCCTTTGTGGCCTTTATGAAACCGCCGCCGAGCACACGGGAGCCGCCGCCTGCATCATAGAGGACGCAGGCCTGGCCGCGCGCGACGCCTTCTTCGGGCGTCTCAAAAAATACGGCCGCCTCATCGCCGCTCCAGCCGAGATGCGCCGAGACCGGCTCACGGGTCGAGCGCACCCGCGCCAGCACCGGCGCGCTGGCATCGCAGGCAGCCGCAAGCGTGCCATCCCCCAGCCAGTTCAGCTCTTCCATGGTGAGCGAGGCGGTCAGCAAGGCTTCGCGCGGGCCAACCATGACCCTGCGGGACGGGGCATCGATCTTCACCACGTAAAGTGGTTCGCCCGCAGCAACGCCAAGGCCCCGGCGTTGGCCGATTGTATAGTGGATCACGCCCTCATGGCTGCCGAGCACGCGCCCGTCCATGTGTACGATGTCGCCGCCGCGCCCTGATCCCGGACGAAGTTTCTCCACCACTTTTGCGTAGGAGCCCTCTGGAACGAAGCAGATGTCCTGGCTGTCCGGCTTTGCAGCGACGGGCAGGTCATACTGCTCGGCCAATGCGCGGGTTTCTGTCTTGGGCAGGCTGCCCAAGGGAAAGCGCAGATAGTCGAGCTGCTCCTGTGTGGTCGCAAACAGGAAGTAGGACTGGTCCTTGGACGGGTCGGCTGCGCGGTGCAGCTCCGCCCCCATGGCTCCGGTTTCGCGGCGGATGTAGTGACCCGTAGCCATACAGTCCGCGCCGAGATCCTTTGCGGTGGCAAGGAGGTCGGCGAACTTCACGGTCTGATTGCAGCGAATGCAGGGGATCGGTGTTGAACCGGCAAGGTAGGTGTCGGCAAAGTCTTCCATGACCTGCTCGCGAAACCGCGATTCATAATCCAGCACGTAATGGGGGATGCCAATCTGGTCGGCGACATTGCGCGCATCGTGAATGTCCTGCCCGGCACAGCAGGCTCCTTTTTTCTCGATTGCAGCGCCATGGTCGTACAGCTGCAGGGTCACGCCGACGACGTCATAGCCTTCGGCGGCGAGCAGTGCCGCGACGACCGAAGAGTCCACGCCGCCGGACATGGCAGCGACAACGCGCGTGTCTGCGGGAGACTTGTTCAATCCAAGGGAGTTGAGCCCGCCGGTATAAGCCGGCGCGGCGGTCGAAAGAGTCATGGCGCGCTCCAAACGGGGTCAAGGCCCGATGCAGTCGATGTGTGCGGCGGATATAGGCGCGATTGCGTCTGCGCGCTACTCGGCGAGGAATTCCGCTTCGATCTCGAGGCTGACCGTGTCGGTGATCAGGCCCGAGAAGCGATCCACGCCGAACACGGTGCGGTCGATCTCGCCTGTGGCTGAGAAGCCGACCACATACGCCCGGCGCAGCGCGTCCTGCCCGCCGCCATTGAACGTAATGTCAAACGTCGCGGGCGCCGTGACGCCGTTCAGGGTCAAATCGCCGGTCGCCGTGCCCGTATTGTCGCCGGTAACTGTGATTTCTGTGGATCGGAAAATAGCCTGCGGGTGGGTTTCGGCGTCAAACCAGTCCGGTCCCATCAGCGTTTCTGCAAATTCGTCATTGGCAATGTCGAGGCTGGTCATGTCGACGATGGCGTCCAGCCGCGCTGAGCTCGGATCATCGGCGTCGAAATCCAGTGTCGCGTCCCAGCGCTCAAACCGGCCGACATATTGGGAGTAGCCGAGATGATCGATCTTGAAGAGCACGGAGGCGTGGGTCGGATCGAGCGTATAGGCGCCGGGTGTCAGCGCGGCGGCCTCGCTTGAGACCTCCGGCTTCAGGAGCGGCGCAAAGGCGGACGCGCATCCAGAGAGGAGCAGAAGCGAGGCGGCGGCGAGGGCGGTGCGCATGGGCGGGTTCCTTTTCGTCGGTGACCGCGCGACCCTAAGCGGGCTGCGGTCAGGCCACCAGCCCCAAAGCCTTCAACGGCCGTCCGACAGCGCCCGACACCATGGCGGCCAGGACCTGCGGCGCAGGCGGCACACGGCTGAGCGGCGCGGCAAGTCCATCGCGCAGAAGCGGCAGGATCCGGCTTTGGGACTGGTAGACCGGCGTAAACGCCCAGGTCATCCACTGGTAGATCGCCACATGCCGTTGGCGCAGATAGCCATAGCCCGCCAGCCCATCCTCAAGGTGGGAGTGCTCGCGCAGCGCTTTGGCCAGGGCGTAGGCATCGAGCAGCGCCATATTTGCGCCCTGTCCAAGCTGCGGCGAGGCGGCATGCCAGCTGTCGCCGATATGGACGCATCGGTGTTCAACCGGTTTGGGATGCGTGCGATGACGATAGCGTGCAAAGGCAAGCTGGTCGTGGTCGGTGATTAGATCGAGCAGGCCAGCCGTTTCCGGCCACAGCGCAGCGGCTTCTGCTTTCCAGTGATCCAGCGGGGCGCGCCGCCATGCCGTGTAGGCGCCGCGCCTGAGTGACCAGAAATAGGTTGCCGTTCTTGGCTGGTCTGGGCTTGCCCGGCCGCTGCCCATGACGCCGGCCATCTTGCTGGCATTCTCGTAGCGCTGCTCCAGGGCAGTGGGGTCGAATGGGCCATCCTCGGGCCAGGGCAGCGTGGTCCAGAGTGCGCCATAGGGCAGCTCCGACTTTGGTCGGCTGGAGAGGGGTGAGCGCGCGCCAAGCGCATCAACCACGACGTCAAACGGCCCGAGCTGTCGGCCTTTCCTGTCGCTGAGAAGGCCGGCGCTCTGGCCTTGAATGTCGGTGCCAGGAACCAGCGCTGCGCCGCACGCTTCAGCCCCTTCAAGAAGCAGGTCGAACAGCGCCCTGCGCTGTACGCCATAGCCGCTCAGGTCCGGCGACAGAGCCTTAAAGCGGACATCGAGCACAGTCCTGTCGCCCGGCACGCTCTTGCCGTGAAGCCTGTAAATCGGTTCGCCCAGCGCCTGCATGGCCTCGCGCAGCCCCAGCGCGGCGAGCACAGCGAGCCCGGTTTCCTGGAGCATGAGCCCTGAGCCCACGGGCGCTGGCGCGTCAAAGCGGTCAAACACGGTGACCGAGTGTCCATCGCGCCGCAGAAGGATCGCAGCGGCAAGGCCTGCAATGCCTGCCCCGGCAATCGCGATGTCTAGCGTGCGGGCCATGTCAGGCGAACGTGTCTTCGACGGCGTCATCCCGGCCTTGCCGCCCCATTAGGGCAATGCGCGCAATGCCGGCGAGGACCAGCGTGATGAACAGGATGCCGGCTGTCATGGCATACAAGTGACCCTCTGTGAGGCTTTCTGGATAATCCGCATAGCCGCGGGGCATACCGGACAGACCGAGCTGCACATTGGCGAGGCTCATCGCAGCGCCGGTCGCCAGCAGTCCGGCGGCATGCAGGCTGGAGAGCCATGCGCGTCCCGGCCGGGCATGGGATTCCATCCAGCGGTGCAGCATAGCGAACAGCATGAGGGTCAACCCGACGCCAACGGCGTGGATCGCCGCCGTCGTCACCCAGGAGTCGCGCAAAGACGGCGTCAGCCCCCGAACGAGCGTCCAAACGCCAGCTGCACCGATCAGCGCGAGGATGCCCGCGCCGGCATACAGTCGCACGGACCGATGGGCCGGGCCTTTCGGAACGGCATTCGCCAGGGTTGCTGCGCCGCAGAGCGTCAGCGTTGCAGCGAGGACCAGTGCAGCGGCGTCGCGCGCGACCAGAATAGAGGACAGCGACGCCACAATCTGCACAGCGGCCAGCAGCACCGAGCCGGCGATACAGGCCATGGAGACACCCGCCCAGACGCGCCCACCGCCGCGCTCGGTCAACAGGGCAAAGCCCGCGCCCGCAACGGCCGTCAGCGGCAGCGAGATCAGCAGGATCACCCCATGGGCGCGGCTGGCATGGGTAAACCAGACGAGCGCTTCAAAACTGAAGACATCGACGCCCGGCGCAGCAAGCTCAGCCTGCGCAACCAGTCCTGCAGCAACGCCGAGCAACAGCCAGACCAGTCCGAGAAGAGTACACAAATTGGACAGTCGCAAAGCGCGCGGCCTCCGGTTTCGCCAAAGGCTAGGCGTTTCGTTGCGGACGGGAAAGGCCAGTCCCGTCCGGCGGGATGTGTGAAATTGTGTTCCGGCTGCAAAAAAATTGACCATCGCCGACCGCCAGGGGCCTCGCCGCAATTCTTAACGAAAGATCAAGAAAAACAACGCGTTTTGATTGAATGGTCAGCCCTTATCCGCTCACTTTCCCGCCATGTTCTATAATTTTCCCTGTTTGTCCGTGTCCTGTTCGCACCAATCGGGCCTGTGCAATTTGAATGATTCCATCCTGATCCATTGGCGTCCAAGTTTGCCCATGATAATCCAAAGCTAACGATGGGTCGTCCAAATGGTGTGGCGACGGGGTAAACTGGGTACTGGCAGGTGTTTGTTTCCACCTATGAGGTCAACGTGGACTCGAAAGGACGGGTGTCTGTGCCCCCGTCCTTCCGCGCTGCGCTTGGTGGAAAAACGCGGATCCTGCTCTGGCCGGCGATTGACGGGGCGGGCTGCCTGGAAGGGGGCGGCGAGGAGCTGTTCCGCACCTACCAGGAGACGATCATGCGGCTCACGATTCAGAAGAAAAAGCGCCGCGCCCTGGTCAATGCGTTCGCATCCAAGGCGTTCGACCTGAAAATGGACGATCCGGGCCGGATCAAGCTGCCCGAAGACTGGATGGCAAACGCTGGCATTGGCGACACGGTCCTGTTCGTCGGAGCCATGGACAGCTTCCAGATCTGGGAGCCCGAAGCCTACGCCGCCTTCGACGCTGAAATGTCCGAGCTCGCACAGGAGGACGATACACTCGATGCCCTCGATGCGCCCTATGGTGAAGTCATGGCAGCCGGCGGCGTGTCCGGCCTTCGTGTGATCGACGGGGGTGAGGACTGATGGGGCATGAGCCGGTCCTGATCGAGGAAGTGCTGGACGCGCTGGAGCCGCGCGCAGGTGAGACCTATCTCGACGCCACCTATGGCGGCGGCGGGTATTCGCGGCGCATCCTTGCCGCGGCGGACTGCGCTGTGCTTGGTCTTGATCGCGATCTTGACGCGATAGAGCGCGCCGAGGCCCATGCCGAAAAGGATGGGCGCCTGACGCCGCTGCTTGGCCGGTTCGGCGATCTCGATGCGGTGGCGCTCAATGCCGGGTTCGGCCCGGTCGACGGCGTCGTTTTTGATTTCGGCGTGTCATCTTTCCAGCTTGATGAGGCTGACCGCGGGTTTTCGTTTATGCGCGATGGCCCACTCGACATGCGTATGGGGCAGGCGGGGGCGTCGGCAGCCGACGTGGTCAACGCCCTGCCTGAGCGGGATCTTGCGAATATCATCTTCAAGCTTGGTGAGGAGAAGCGCTCGCGCCGCATCGCGGCCGCCATCGTCCAGCGAAGGACCGAGTGGACCTTCACCACAACGCTCGATCTGGCGGACACGATCGAAGTCGCCGTCGGCGGGCGCAAGGGTGAGCGTATCCACCCGGCGACGCGGACGTTTCAGGCGATCCGCATGCTTGTAAATGATGAGCTTGGTGAAATTGCCTGCGGCCTGTCTGCGGCCGAGCGCCTCCTCAGGCCCGGTGGACGGCTGGTTGTCGTTACATTCCATTCCCTGGAGGACCGCATGGCCAAGCAGTTCCTGCGCGACCGCGCCGGACTGTCTGGCGGAGGCTCACGCCACGCGCCTGAGAAAGCGGCTGGGGCCACGCCGAGTTTTGAACTGATCCAGAAGAAGGCGACCGACCCCTCACTTGAGGAGATCGATGGGAATCCCCGGTCGCGCTCGGCGCGCCTGCGCTTTGCCGTGCGTACGGACGCGCCTGCCTGGCCAGAGCAGGTCACAACCGGCGTCGACGTGCCCGACATCAGCAGCCTTGAAGGAGCGAATGCATGAGCCGCCTCGCCACCCTGATCGGATTTGCGGTCATAGCCTTGCTCGTGATCGGGCTTTATCGCGCGAAATCCGGCGCAAGCGATACCGAGAAAGAAATCGCCGAAGTCGAGGCAGCCATAGCCGAGGCCGAGGAGCGCCAGCTCCTGCTGGAAGCTGAGCTCGCCCATCTCAGCCGGCGCGAATGGATTGAGGATTATGCCCGCAACCAGCTTGGCATGGGCCCCGCCCGCGCCGAGCAATTCGTGCGTGAAGCCGAGCTTGGGTCTGTGCTTGGTCCTGTGGGCGATGCCGGCGATGGCCGGGTCGCGAGGCAGGGGGAGGGCGCGCAATGAGTCTCAAGGACGCCTTTGACAGCGCCGACGCCCAGGGTCTGCGGGCCCGTCTGATCGGATTTTGCGCCGCGCTTGTCTTTGTCGGTATCGCGGCCAAGGCCGGATTGGTTGCGCTGGCCGGTGAGCCGCGTGCAGGCGGTGTGTCCGCGGCCTTCGAGGCACCCGTACGCCGGGCCGACATTGTCGACCGAAATGGCGAACTGCTCGCCACCTCGGTCACGGTCTATTCGTTGTTTGCCGACCCCCGCGCCATCTGGGACCCGGAAGACGTCGCCCAGACCCTTGGCGCTGTCTTCGATGATATCGATGTGGACGCACTCACGGCGCGCCTGTCAAACCGCGAGCGGGCCTTTGAGTGGGTCCGCCGGGGGCTGACCCCGCGCCAGCGCCAGACGGTCAATACGCTCGGATTGGAAGGGCTCGGCTTTCGTGAGGAAAGCCGCCGGGCCTATCCGCGTGGCACGCTGGCCGGGCATGTGCTCGGCTATTCCGGCCTTGATGGCAACGGCCTCGGCGGCATTGAGTTTGCCTTGCAGGATCGCCTCGCTGAAGGCGGTGCCCCGGTTCAGCTCACGCTCCATTCCGGCGTGCAGTTTGCGCTTGAAGCCGAGCTTGCAGCCGCAGCATCGGAGCATGACGCAGAGGGCGGCGCCGGCATCGTGCTGCATCCCCGCAGCGGTGAGATCTATGCCATGGCAAGTTGGCCACCGATCGACCCAAACCGGGCGAGCGAACTCCCTTCAGACGACCCCGCACGCCTGAACCGCGCCGTGACGGCGGTGTATGAGCTTGGGTCGGTGTTCAAGCCGCTCACTGTTGCTGCGGGAATCGAGACCGGGGCCGTAACGCCCTCAGATGCGTTCGATGTGCGCGAGCCGCTGGTGATCCGCGGTGCATCCATCGAGGACGACCATCCCGTGTGCGGCGGGCGTGCAGACCTGACGGATATCATCGCAGACAGCTCGAACATTGGGACCGTGAAAGTCGCAATCATGCTGGGCGAGCGTCGCCAGCGGGCTTTTCTTGAGTCGCTTGGCCTGTTCCGGCGCGCGCCGGTGGAACTGGCGGGCAGCGCTGCGCCGCTGATCCCGAAGGACTGGGACGACTTGTCGTCTGCAACGGTCAGCTTCGGGCATGGAATGGCGGTGTCTCCCATTGCGTTCGTGTCTGCGTTTGGCGTGCTGGCCAATGGCGGCGAGCTTGCCCCGCCAACGCTGGTCATGGACGCGCGGACGCGTGAGCCGCGCCGGGTCCTGTCTGCGCCAACCGCGGCCCTGGTCGTTGCCATGATGCGTGAAGCCGTGACGCGGGGTACGGGTGAGCGGGCCGAAGTCGCCGGCTACCGTGTGGCAGGAAAAACAGGCACAGCAGAGAAACCGATTCCGGGCGGCTATGCAGAAGATCGCAACGTGACGAGCTTCGCTGCCGTCTTTCCCGCGGACGGCCCGGAATATGTCGTATTCATCGTACTGGATGAACCTGAAGCGGCCGAAGCTGGCGGTATGACAGCGGCGTGGAACGCCGCCCCTGCCGCAGGTCGCGTAATAGAGCGCATTGCTCCGATTCTAGGCGTGGCGCCGGACTTTGAAAGCCGGTCAGCGCCCACACCGGCCGTGCGTTCGGTGGCAGACCGGAGGACGTCGTTATGACCTTGAAGGACTTGTTTGATGATCTCGATGGCCCGGCAGGGGAGCGCGAGATTCTCGGACTCACGGCCGACAGCCGGAAAGTAGAACCGGGCTACCTGTTTGCAGCGTTCAAGGGCATGGCCGCTGATGGGCGGGATTATATCCCGCAGGCGCTGGAGAACGGTGCCGTTGCTGTCCTGTCCGACCGCCGCCTTCCCAATGCAAGCCGGGGCGCTGGCGTGGTCGAAGTTGTCGATAATGAGCCGCGCCTTGCCTTTGC
>JBCBWQ010000070.1:0-11411 GCA_039817025.1 Pseudomonadota bacterium
GCCGCCCTCTATGGAGAGGTTGCACAGCGTCATGCGCCCTTCCATGGACAGGGCCTCGACGGCGCTGCCGCGATATTCGATGACATGGCCCGTGCCGCCGGCGGTGCCGATCTGTGCGATCAGGTGCAGCGCCAAGTCCTTGGCTGTGACGCCGTCCGTCAGGACACCGGACACCTCGACGGCCATGTTCTTCATCTTGCGGGCGCGCAGGGTCTGGGTGGCGAGAACGTGTTCAACTTCAGAGGTGCCGATACCATGGGCGAGCGCGCCAAACGCGCCATGGGTGGATGTGTGGCTGTCACCGCAGACAATGGTCATGCCGGGTTGGGTGCGCCCCTGTTCCGGGCCGACGACGTGGACGATGCCGTTGCGCACATCGCCCATCGGAAAATACTCGATGGCGTGGGCGGCGACATTGCGGGTCAGGGTTTCAAGCTGGTTGCGGGCATCCAGGTCCATCATGCCGGCGAGGCCAGCGGACTGGTTTTCGGTGGGCGTATTGTGGTCGGCGACGGCCAGGGTGAGGTCGGGGCGGCGTACGGGGCGGCCAGCGGCACTCAGCCCCGCAAAAGCCTGGGGGGTTGTGACCTCATGGATCAGGTGGAGGTCGATATAAAGCAGCGCCTCGCCGCTGGCGGCGTCCTCGTGGACCACGTGCTGGTCCCAGATCTTGTCGTATAGCGTCTTGCCGGACATCGCTTTCTCCTTGGACCGGTGGAGATCGCACAGCCGGGGCGCTTGCGTCTAGAGGCGCGATGCCCGGGCAATGAGAAAGCGGCGAATGGCCGGATCGTCGGACAGTCCGGTGGCGCGGGAAAAGGCATCACGGGCAGCATCAATCTGCCCGGCGCGATGGTGTAATTCAGCCTTTCAGCTTGGCTCGACCAGAAGACGCGCGAAAGCCCGCACGTTCGACACCGCACACAAAAAAATCGCAGGACGGCGTGTGCGTCATGCGATCTGAAAAAGGGTGGTCCTGCACGGATCTGGCTGGGAGGGACGAGAGAGGGAAGTGAGCCAGGGCCCGTGCAGGACCGGAGGAGAGAGGTCTTTTAGGCGGCGATACGGTCGTAGCGGCGCATGCGGCGCTTGCGCCAACCGATGCGATCGAGCCGGGCAACTTCGTCTTCGGTTGCGAGGCGCGCGATCGTCCAGGATTTGATCAGCGTTTCATCCGGCGCGGGACGGGCGCGTTCGATGGCGATTTTCGCATCGAGTTCAGAGAGGCTGACGTCCAGGGCATCACGGCGGGAAAGCATTTTAAGGGTCCTTTCAAGGGTTGGCGGAAGCAGTGTTGTCTTCCATGGCTGAGAGATGATTGCGCCGAACCTATCTTTCCAATCTGATCGGAGTCGCTATTCAATCTGTTTTTCAGATAAATTGGAGGGCTCATTTGCCGACCTTCAAACAGCTTCAGTACCTCATCGCCGTGGCCGATGCTGGCCGGTATACGGAAGCGGCTCGCCGGCTGTCGGTCGCGCAATCGGCGATCAGCGCACAGATTGACGCCCTTGAGACCCGCCTGGGTGTGAAACTTCTCGAGCGCGGTCGCCATGGCGCGCACCTGACCCCTGCCGGAGAAGACACCGTGCGGCTTGGCCGGGAGGCGTTGGCGACGGTGGCGCAAATCGAGCAACTGGCCGGGCAGCAAGGCCGGGCGCTGGGCGGGCTCATCCGGCTGGGCGCGCTCGTGACGATTGGCCCCTATCTCCTGCCATCTGTAACGCCGCGATTGCATGCAGAGTATCCCGACTTGCGATTGTTTGTGCGCGAGGGCGCAGCGCAGGACCTGGAAACCCGGGTCCTCAATGGCGACCTCGATGCCGCGCTCGCCACCGAGCCGAGCGGGGTGGCCGGCTTGGCCTCCGACCTTCTGTTCACAGAGCGCCTGTTTATCGCCATGCCGACCGACGACCCCTTGGCGAAGCTGGGCAGCCTGCGGCCAGAGGACCTGAAAGAGCGGGACATGCTCACGCTGGGCGAGCGCTTCAGGCTGGGCCGGCTCACCCTACGGCTGGCTGAGGATGGCGGCGCGATTGTGCGCGCGGACTATGAAGGCACGAGCCTGGATGCGCTGCGCCAGATGACCGCCACGGGACTTGGGCTTACGCTGGTGCCTGAGTTGTATGTTCGGTCCGAGATTGTTGGACGCTCTGATGTGGTGGCCGTGCGGCTTGATAGCCGGCTCATGCGCAGGCCCGTCCACCTCGTCTGGCGCAAGGGGGCCCGGCGGGCACAGGATTATGAGACGCTGGCCCGGCTTATCCGCGAGGCCAGCGCAGCATTGCTGGAGTTTGAATGAGGCAGGTGCCTAGGCTTCGGTCTCGCCGCCTTCGGCTTCGGCAGCGGCCGCTTCAGCCGCGGCGGCAGCAGCGGCTGCGGCCTCTTCCTCAGCCTTCGCCATTGCAGCGGCTTCGCGCTCTTTGGCGGCGGCTTCCTTGCGGGCGAGTTTCTCAGCGGTCTTCTGACGCTTACGCTCGGTCTTGGAGACGGCGATTTCGACCTGCTCCATGCCGTGGCCGGTGGTGCGCTCTGCAATACGGGCGGACTTACCACGGCGATCGCGCAGGTAGTACAGCTTGGCGCGGCGGACGCGGCCCTTACGCTTGACTTCGATGCTTTCGATCATCGGAGAGACGACCGGGAACACCCGCTCGACGCCCTCACCGAAAGAAATCTTGCGCACGGTGAAGCTCTCATTCAAGCCCTTGCCCGAGCGCGCGATGCAGACGCCTTCATAACGCTGAACGCGCTCACGCTCGCCTTCGCGGATGCGCACGTTGACGGAGAGCGTATCGCCGGCAGAAAAGTCGGGAATGGTCTTGCCTTCGGTGACGCGGGCCACCTCTTCGGCTTCCAATTGCTCAATCACGTTCATCGTCCGTCTCCGACGCTCGAATTCTTGGGTCTGCAGAGTAAGCGGCCCATAAATCGGGACGGCGGCTCCGTGTCAACTCCTTTGCGCGGTTGAGGCGCCATTCCGCGATTTTCGCGTGGTCGCCGGAGAGCAGCACATCGGGGGTGGGATGATCGTCCCAGGTGCGAGGCAGTGTGTAGTGCGGGTGCTCAAGCAGCCCGGTTTCGAAGCTTTCCTCCTCGATGGAGCCGGCATTGCCCGCAACGCCCGGCAGAAGACGCACGCAGGCTTCAATCATGGCCTGGGCGGCCACTTCGCCTCCCGCCAGAACGAAATCGCCGAGGGAGACCTCTTCAATCCCGCGCGCATCAATCACCCGCTGGTCCAGCCCCTCGAACCGTCCGCACAGCATCACGACACCGGGGCCCGCGGCCCATTTGTGGGCCATTGCCTGGTCGAAGGGTTTCCCACGCGGTGAGAGATAGACCCGCGGACGGCCATCGGGATCTATGCTGTCGAGGGCAGCGGCCGCCACATCAGGACGGATGACCATGCCAGCGCCGCCGCCTGCGGGGGTGTCATCCACGGCGCGATGCTTGCCGAGGCCGAAGCTGCGCAGGTCGATCGTCTCCAACGCCCACAGCCCCTCGCCCCGCGCGCGTTCCAGGATGGAGACCCCGAGCGGCCCAGGAAAGGCATCCGGAAACAGCGTGATAACGGACGCGGTAAACCTCTCAGCCATGGGGCCAGTCCCGGAACAGGCCAAACTTCACATTGTGTACCATGGCATTGGCTGAGACATGCAGCTGGTCGGTCTCGCCCTCACGCGCGGCGGCCATGGTGAAGGCGCGGTCAAGCTGAGCAAGGTCCTCGGTTTCGATCATGATGTGGAACTCCGGCATCGCGTCGGGCCGGAAGCCGAGCTTGCAGCGCATCATCCGCCAGCCCGCAATCGCGCCACTGGATTCCATATGGTCAAGGAATGCGCCAAGGGCATCGGCGAAATCATCCTCGTCCACGCCGGGCTTCAGGTCGCACCAAAGGTTATAGATGTCCATGGGGCTCGCCTCCGTTGGCCAGTCCGTGTAGGGCTGTTTTGAAGTTTTGCCAAAAGCAAGGTGGACATCGTGGCGGGCGACGGCCTGGGCCTGTCGGTCCTGATCCCTTTCTACAACGAAGAAGGCAATGTGCTGCCCCTCATTGAGGAGGTGCATGAGCAGCTTATGGGCGTGACCGCGTTTGAGGTCGTTTGCGTCAATGACTGCTCAGACGATGGGACAGAGAATGAACTGGCCGAGGCAGCGGCGCGATGGCCGGAAACGGTGCGCGTTTTCACCCATGTGGACCGGCGCGGGAAGTCTGCGGCGCTGTTCACCGGGCTGAAAGCCGTGCGCGGAACGTGGACACAATTGCTGGACGGCGATGGGCAGAACGATCCCGCCGATACCGCGCGCCTTTGGGCCGAAATCATTGCGCCCGGCGCGCCGGCTCGGCTCGGCCTGATTGCCGGGCGGCGGACCAGCCGGAACGATTCAGGGTTCAAATGGCTGCAAAGCCGCATCGCCAATGGCGTGCGCCGGTTTGCCCTGCGCGATGATGCCACCGATACCGGCTGCGGCTGGAAGCTGATCCGAACTGCAGCCTTCAGGGACCTGCCCTATTTTGCGTCCATGCACCGCTTTCTGCCGGCGCTCGTGAAACGCGCCGGATGGGACATCCGCGAAGAAAAAGTTGCCGATCGGGCGCGCTGGCATGGCGCATCGAAATACGGGTTTCTCGGGCGGCTTGGCGCGGGGATCTTTGACCTCGCCGGCATGTTCTGGCTCACGCGCCGCGGCGGTTACGGGATCGCCCGGGAGTGGAACGACCCCCGGGCGGATTAAGCCGCTCTCGCTTAGCGCGGTTGCTGCTCTGCGCCCTGATTGCGCGGGGTCGCGTTGCGCAGCGCTTTCGGCATGGTGTTGCGCGGACGCTCTGCACGGGGCGGCGGGGCCGGTGCGGCCCGCTGGACCGGACGGGTCTGCGGGGTCTGCACACGCGGGGCCGGCTGCGGACGCGGCTGGGCCCGGCGGGGCTGCTCAACGCGCTGGCGGGGCTGGACCGAGCGCTGCTGGCGCGGGGCCTCTATGCGCGGCGTCCTGCGGGTGTTGTTGCCGCGACCGGCGCGCTGGTCTGGGACCGCCCGGCGCATGTCGCGCGTTGGAACGGATCGCGGCGGCGTGCGCACCTGACCAAGGGCGCCGCGGGCACCGGGAAAGCGCTGGTCGGACCGATCCCTGCCCCGGTCACGGGCCTGCCGCGGCGGCGGCGCAGACGCACCCGGACCCCCGGCAAGGGGCGGCGCTGCCGCTTGTGCAGGTGGCGCCCGGCGTCCAGCGGCGACCGTGCCGCCACCCCGGCGCGCACCGCGCACATACATATCGCGATTGCCGCGTCCCGCGCGCTGGCCGTTGCCCCGCCCTGTCGGTGTGTCGATCCGGCGGATGGAAGACACATTATCGTTCAGGCGGAAATCCTTCAGTGAGCCTTGCGAGGCATCGACCACCTGGCACCGGCCCCGGAAATTCGCATCCGAGCAAAGTTGCCATGTGCCCTGGCGGATATCGACCGAGGTGATCTTGTCGTTGAACCGATAGACATCGAGATTGTCGATGGAGTCGTTCAGGCCCAGCGAGGGCCCGCGGAGCTGGCCGTCAAGATACACCGTCGCATCGGCGTTCTTTGCGCCGTAATGGCCGCGCAGCGGTGGCTGCTTATGGGTGTAGGCATGGTGGCGCTGGCCATGGCCGCGGCCATATCCGTAGCCGCGATTATGCCGGTATCCCTTGAACCCGTAAGGGCCATGACCGAAGCGCGGATCGTAATAGCCATAGTCGCGATAGCGCGGCGTGTGGCCATAGAAGACATAGGTTTCAACGGTGGAGTAGCCGTAGCCCTGGCGCTCAAAATAGTAAGGATCGTTATAGGCGTCGGCATAGCGAATGCGCCCGATCGTATCCCGATAGAACTGCAGCCCATGGGGGGCATCGGTGTATTCGTAGATCGGCCGGGCGGAGGTAATCCGTCGGCGCAGGCCGATTTCGGACAGGTCGCCAATATCGTAGCGCACAATCGCACACTCGCCGTAGAATTCGCGGTGCTCACACACTTCCCAGACGCCCGACACAACAGCCAGCGACCGGGCGCGGTCATTGAAGTAGATCTCGTTCAGCGTGGTCAGATCACCATAGATTTCTCGCACATCGCCGCGAAACCTGTCGCCGGAATAGAGCACCAGAAGCGGTTCGACATAGGCATCCTGGCTCGGTCCGCGGTCCTGCGCGCTGGCTGTGCTGAGTCCGGCCGCAACCGCTGAGGCGGCGAGCATGGCGCGGACGATGGTGGATACCCGCATGACGGACTCCTTTCATACCTTACCTTCACCTTAGCGAAGGCTGACTGAACATACCGCAACATTCGCGCCCAAGTTTCGGCGCCAAGCGTCAACCATCTCTGGTTTCATCGGCCCATGTGTCAAAGTCAGCAATGGTCACCCGGCCCGCTTCAAGGTCCAAGGTCGGCACGGCATCCAGCGAAAATGGCACGAAAACGGACTTTCCGCCACGATTTGGCTGGATTTCGAGAAGATCGCCAGCGCCGAAATCCTGAACGGCCTTGACCGTGCCGAGCACGGCCCCGTCAGGCGCCAGCGCCGTCAGCCCGACAAGGTCTTCAACATAGAATTCGTCCTCATCGGGATCATCGAAGGCGTCGCGGGAGACATGGAGCTTTTCACCCTTGAGCGCGTCCCACGCTTCTTTCTGGCGGGGATGGGCAGGCACGACGATGTAGTGATCCTTGGCGGGCCGGGCAGATTTCGGCTCGAGCAGCACATCACCCGCCGCCGAAACGAGTGGACCATAGTCGAAAATAGCGTCCGGATCGGCGGTGAAGCTCTTCACGCGCACATCGCCGCGCACGCCATGGGCCCCCATCAAGACACCCACCACGATGAGGCGATCGCGCGCTTTAGCCATTAATAGCCGCGATAGGCGTGGCGTCGTCCGCCGGCGGGTTTGATCGAGGAAATACGGTCATTGAAGCGCCACTGGGACAGGTTTCGCACGGAGCCGTCAATGACTTCGCACTGGCCGCGGAAGTTTGGATCCGAGCAGACAAGCCAGCGGCCCGACGTGACGGTGATTGAGCTGACATTGTCGTTTGCGCCGATGCGGGCGAGGCGTGGCTCGGCCCCGTCAATGGGGATCGCGCGGCCGCCAAAGCGGGCATCGGTGTGCAACACAACGGGCGCAGCGTAGCTGTAGGCATAATCCCGATCGTAGCCGCGCTCGTATCCGCGGTCCCTGCGCGCATGGCGGCCGACGGGCCGGGCGGAGCTGATATTGTCATTCAGGCGCAGGCGACGCAGGTCACCAAAATCGCCCGTGACGATCTCACACCGGCCCCGGAAATCGGCATCGGTGCACACTTCCCACGCGCCGCCATAGACAGCGAGCGAGGAGGCGCGATCATTGAACCGTAGCTTCGGCAGGCGGGCGATGGGCCCGTCCAGCGTAACCGCAGCGCCGCGAAATCCCTCGCCCTGATACAGGGTCAGCGAAGAACCGCCCCGATGAGCATAGCCGTCACCATGGCGCTGCCCGCGATCGGCGAGGGCCGGCGCAACGAGGATGGCTGCCGCCCCAACAAGGGCCGCAGCGCGAAGGGAAACGGAACGGGTCATGGCGGATCTCCTGATCTGACGATAGGGATCGTGCCCGCCCCCGCCTGAACGCAGGCAAAACGTGCGCGCAGGCAGGGTTCAGGTGAAGAAATGGCCTATTCGGCTTTTTCTGCTTCGGTTTCGGCCGGGGCGTCTTCTGCTGCGGCTTCAGCGTCGGCAGGGGCCTCCTCGGCCGGGGCAGGCTCTTCAGCCGGGGCTGCGGCGGCTTCCTTGGCGGCCTCAGCGGCGGCGGCGGCCTTTTCAGCTTTCTCCTCGGCGCGTTCCTTGGCCTTGGTGCCCGGCTCGCCTTTATTCGGGTTGTTGCCGTGCTCCCAGGCCCAGATCGGGGCGCTTTCACCCTCAAGCGTCATCTGGCTGAGGAAGCGGGCGACGCGATCGGTCGGCTTTGCGCCTTTCTTGATCCAATCGGCGGCGGCGGGGCCGTCGATCTTCACACGCTCGTCGGAATCCTTCGGCTGGCGCGGGTCATAGGTGCCGATCTTGTCGATGTAGCGGCCATCGCGCGGGGCGCGGCTGTCGGCGATGACGACGCGGTAGAACGGACGTTTCTTGGACCCGCCGCGGGCGAGCCTGATTTTGAGGGCCATGGGGTTACTCCTGTGTACTGGCGTCTCGGATGTTGGTTTGCTGGCAGCTGTTCAGCGGATGGGATCCGCCGGCCGCTGCGCCTGCGCCTTGCTTATGGTGGGGCTCTGCGCAGGACACTGGGGATTGGGTTCAGCCCTCCTCCCGGAACTGCTCATGGTGGCGGATCACTTCTGCCACGATGAAATTGAGGAACTTCTCAGCAAAGGCCGGATCGAGCCCGGACGTGGCGGCCAGCGCACGCAGGCGGGCGATCTGGCGGGCCTCGCGCTCCTTGTCGGCGGGCGGCAGGTCGTTCTCGGCCTTCAGCTTACCGACGGCCTGGGTGACCTTGAAGCGCTCCGCCAGCGTGTGCAGGAGGACGGCATCGAGATTATCGATGCTGGACCGGTAGGCTTCGAGCTGGTCGGTTGGGGAGGTCATAAGAGCTTCTCCCGGGGGTCAACCAAAACAAGTGTTGCGCTCATACCCAAGCCAAAGGCCATGATTAACCGAGACCAATAGGCAATTTCAGTTTCGAACAGCAAAGCGCCTAGCAAACCTCCACTCATCGCGAGGAAACTAATGGTCCCGGCGAGAGCAAATCGATGCAGACGGACCTCGAAAACTGGCGGGAGCCTCACTTCTTCTTGCCTCCGCCAAGACCAGGCAATTGCCCACCGCCGAGGCCCGGAAGCTGTCCGGGTGCGCCGCCGAGGCCGGGCATCTGTCCGCCAGGCGCGCCGCCCATCTTGGCGAGGTCCGCTGGTGAGACCCCTGCCCCGCCGAGGGCACCCATCATGCCTTTCATGCCGCCCTTGGAGACCTTCTTCATCATGCCGGCCATTTGCTTGTGCATCTTCAGGACGCGGTTCACGTCTGACACTTCGACGCCTGCCCCAGCAGCGATACGTTTGCGGCGCGAGGCATTGAGGAGCGCAGGCTTGCGGCGCTCTTTCCGGGTCATGGAGAGGATGATGGCCTCCTGACGGAGGAGCATCTTGTCATCGACATTCGCGGCGTCCATCGCCTGCTTGGCCTTTTTCGCACCGGGCATCATGCCCATGATGCCGCCGAGGCCGCCCATTTTCTGCATCTGGCGAAACTGTTCGGCCATGTCTTCCAGGTCGAACTCGCCTTTGCGCATTTTCTTGGCGAGGCGTTCGGCCTTTTCGACATCCATCTGCTCGCCGGCTTTTTCGACGAGGCTGACAATGTCCCCCTGCCCCAGAATGCGCCCGGCGAGGCGTTGGGCGTCGAAAGCATCAAGACCGTCGAGCTTTTCGCCGACGCCGAGGAATTTGATCGGAAGGCCCGTGACGGCGCGCATGGAGAGCGCAGCGCCGCCGCGCCCGTCGCCGTCCATCCGCGTGAGGACGAGGCCGGTGAGCGGGAGGCGCTCATGGAAGCGCCTGGCCGTCTCGACCGCGTCCTGGCCGGTCAGCGCGTCTGCAACGAGAAGGGTTTCGGAGGGGCCCGCGATCTGTGCGATCTCTTCAGCCTCGCCCATCATTTGCTCGTCGAGCGTCGTGCGGCCGGCGGTATCGAGGATAACAACGTCATGCCCGCCGAGCTTCGCCGCTTGCATGGCGCGCTTGGCGATTTCCTGCGGCGGCTGGCCGGCAATGATCGGAAGCGAGGTGACTTTCTCGCCGCACTGATCGGCCAGGATGGCGAGCTGTTCCATGGCGGCCGGGCGACGCACGTCGAGGGAGGCGAGGAGGACTTTCTTGTTCTCTTTCTCGCTGAGGCGTTTGGCGAGCTTGCCGGTGGTGGTCGTCTTACCCGAGCCCTGCAAGCCTGCCATCATGATGACGGCGGGCGGGCTATCGATGCGCAGCTTTGGCGCCGCATCGTCCCCGCCCAACATCTCAACGAGGCCATCATGGACGATCTTGATCACTTGCTGGCCGGGCTTAACCGATCGGATGACCGCTTCACCGACGGCTTCTTCCTTCACCTTGGAGATGAAGTCCTTGACCACCGGCAGGGCGACGTCGGCTTCCAGAAGGGCGACGCGGATCTCGCGCAGCGCGGCGGAAACGTCTTTCTCAGACAGCGCCCCGCGGCCTGTCAGGCCTTCGAATATGCCGCCGAGGCGGTCTGATAGCGCGTCGAACATGCGTTCGTCTCCTTGCTTAACTCGTCTGGTGACGAAGGTAAGCGCTCAATCGGCCCGCACAAAGCGATGAAGCCCCGCTGAGCGACACTTCGCCGGGCGGGGGGCTTCGCCGGGCTCTGGGTCCCGGAAAAGCGCGCTTCTGAGTTGCGCGGATTTGGGGGGCTAAAGCACGGTGCGGCGGCCGAAGCAAGCCCCGGCCGCCAAGCGGCGTGGCTAGGCGAGCGCGCCGCGCGGCTTGAGCAGTGCGCCCCGGACGCCGGTCAAAATTGAAACGACCGTATCACGCCGGGCGATCAGCATGGCCAACGATCCGAGCCAAACCACAACCGCCATCACGAAGAGCCCGCCGCCATCATTGTTCGGATCGACGCCGAGCGGCGTGAAGAGGTGGAAGGAGACTGCGCCGGTCATCACCGCTGCTGCGATCATGGCACCAACGGTTTGCAGGCGGCGGAAGGCGGGCAGGATGCCGAGGAGCAGGAGCGATGCGGCGATCAGCTCTGCCGTGCCGATGACATATTGGCTGAACAGGCCCGTCTGCGAGAACAGGCCACCCGCACCGAAGCTTGCTGCCCAGGCATCGAGCTTGCCGAAAATGACCTGGGTTTCCGGTGCATTGGTGAACTTAAAGCGCAGGCTGTCCAGAAAGACGAGCGATGCGACGCCGGCATAGGCGTGTGGGACGTAGGATTTGATCTTGTCGAGCATGGTGGTCTCCCTCGTTGCGACGCGGCCGATATCCGCCCTCGGGCAGACACGTTCAAATCAATCGAGAGGGAGGGATTCGTGACGGTTGCGTGATCTCAGTTTGCAGAATTCACGGCGTAAAGCTGCGCCAGGAGCGTGCCACCATTGCCTGTTTCGACCGTCACGATCCGGCGCGCATAGCCGGGGCCTTCGAAGTCATCGAGGCGCGCCCAATGTTCGGGAAGGTCTTTCGATTCAAGGACATGGACCTCTACAGGGTCTGCAGCATCATCGAGGATCAGTCCGGGATATCCGAAATTCACGCCCCAGCCGATCTTGGCGAGCCGGCCGCGCACGGTGCCGAGAGTCCACGTGCCGGACAGGCTCTCGACTTCGTGATGATTGACCCGGCCGGGCGCGAGCGTGCCATAGACGGCGAGCCTGTGCTCCGGCCCCAT
>JBCBWQ010000071.1:0-11322 GCA_039817025.1 Pseudomonadota bacterium
CGCGTTGGCGGCTTTAAGGCTATCACCACGGCTCTCGATGACCGCGCCGCGAAGATTGCCGCTCAGCTCGACGAGGCCAAGGATATGCGCGAAGCCGCAGCCAGGGCACTTGCAGAGGCCGAACGCCGTCAACAGGCTGCGGATGAAGACGCAAAAGCCATCATCACGCAGGCCAAGGCTGACGCGAAAGAAATGATGGCGGAGGCTCGCGCCGACCTCGACCAACGCCTAAAGCGCCGTGAGGCGCTTGCGGAAGTCCGAATCCAGCGCGCGGAATCAGAGGCTGCCGACGACGTGCGCCGCGCAGCCGCCGATGCGGCGACACAGGCCGCTCGCGATCTGCTGATGTCAGATGACAGTGTTGACCAGTTCGACCGCGCTGTTGCTGAGGTCGACAAATCCGTCGGCTAGCCCGTTCGCGCCGAGCTTTACCTAGTCACGCTTTTCCCGGGCAAACACGGCTTTCATCAACCAGTTTGGCGCGAAGCGTTCAATGCCGGGATGGCGTGACAGGATTCCCTCCATCCAGGCCCGCCCCCATAGCGAATTCCGGCCGAGCAATACAACGCCCAGGATCACGATCGGTAAGCCGATCGGTATGAATGGAAACGGTGTGAGCACGGCGATCGGTACGCCGATGATGATGAGCACAAGACCCAATAGCGCGAACAGCTGACGGATAATCGTGCGCATACCGCCGCTGACGACCCCCAAAGGTGCATTGACGGTGCCATTCTGCCCGTCGAGAGAGTCGCGTTCCGTATCGGCCATTTAAGTGTATATGGTCTTCCTGTGGTTCCGTGCCACTCACGGTTTGTCTATACTTTGCAATTGGCGAACCAATGACGGCAATCGTAAGGTGAGCGCCAGCAGGATTTGGGGAAATTCTGCAAAAGTGGTGTGGAGTATAGTAGGAGGGGATGATGCGGCTAACGTCCATCCAGGCCCTGAGAGGGTTCGCGGCGCTGCTTGTCTTCGCCTACCACCTCTCTTTTGTCGAACGTGATGCCATTGCAGCCAATGGCCTGTCCGAGACTGCGCTTGTTGGCGGGCTCTGGACCAATGGCTATGCCGGCGTCGACCTGTTCTTCGTCATTTCCGGCTTCATCATGGTGTTCGTGACCGGCGCGGCGACACCGTCCGGACACACGTCCGGGGCCTTCCTGTTTGCCCGCGCAGCCCGAATCTATCCGCTCTGGTGGATTTTCGCGACGGCCATGGCGCTCTACTACCTGTCGGTCTACGGCATCCCCTATGACGTTGAGCGCGAGATGCATGGGCAGGTGCTCGACCAAAATCCAGCGCTTCACCTGTTTTATTCCTACATGCTCCTGCCCCAAGGCAATTGGCCGGTCCTCGGCGTTGGCTGGACGTTGGTCCATGAACTGTATTTCTACGTTGTCTTTGCGGCCTTCCTGCTGCTGCCGAGACGCTACCTTCCGGCCTTGCTGGCGGGATGGGCCTTCGTCGTCACAGGCGGATGGTGGATGGGCTGGTCGGGCGTTTTCGCGAATGATCTACCGGCACTGATCTTTTACCCGATGACGATCGAATTCATTCTCGGGGCCTTTGTTGGTCTCGCGGTCGTCAATGGTTGGCGCTTTCGGCCCCGGCTGATCTCTAGCCTTGCCGCGGTTGCCTTTGTGATCGCCCTTGCACTCCAGGGCGCTGAAGATGAAGCGCTCCTGCAATGGGGCCGGGTCCTCTGGTACGGCGTGCCGTGTGCGCTCGTGGTGTATGGCGTCGCGTGTCTTGATATTGTCGGCGAGTGGCGGATGCCGAAGATCTTCACAGACATCGGCGACTGGTCTTACGCGCTATATCTCAGCCATATGCTGACGCTCAGCACCCTACGCCGGGCCTTGCCGGAAGCGGCTGATTCCCTTGAGGCGCTGGACGGCCCCATTGCCGGGCTTGCTCCGCTCCTGAGGGTCGGCACGCCTGGCCTTGCGGACAACATCGTGTTCCTGGTGCTCGCCATCGTCACAACGCTGGCCGTCGCCTGGGCATCGCACCGCTATCTTGAGCGCCCGCTTCTTCGCCTTGCGGGAAAAATGCGCGCAGGTTTGTTCGATGCCTCTCGAACAAACCTGCGGCCACTGCCGCTTCGCGCTTCGGTCTGGTAGCCGTTACTCAGCAGCGACCGCTTCAGGCTCTGGCGGGGTCCATTTCAGGATCGGCTTACGCGCGGCTCGCGTCTCATCAAGCCGTTTCATCGGAGCCGTGAGCGGCGCCGACTTCAGGCTTTCATCGCCGGCAGCAGCTCTCTTGGCCACAGCGGCCAGCGACGCACAGAAGCGATCGAGCTCGGCTTTGCTTTCGGTCTCCGTTGGCTCAAGCAGCATCGCGCCATGCACCACCAACGGGAAATACATGGTCATCGGATGATACCCCTCATCGATCAGGGCTTTTGCGATGTCGATCGTCTCGATCCCATCGGCCGTGAAAGCATCCGAGAACAGCGCCTCGTGCATGCAGAATCCGTCAAAGGCAGGTGTCATGACGCCCTTTAACTTCGCCTGCACGTAGTTTGCGTTCAAAACCGCGTCTTCGGCGACCTGCTTGAGTCCGTCGGCTCCGTGGCTGAGCATGTAGGCGAGCGCGCGCACAAACATCCCCATTTGACCGTGAAAGGCGATCATTCGGCCAAAGCTTTCGGCGGCTTCGCCTTCAATATCCTCAACGAGCCTGAAGCCAGCGTCGTCCTTCACGACAAACGGCACAGGCGCATACGCCGCAAGCGCATCGGACAACACTGTCGGGCCAGATCCCGGGCCGCCACCGCCATGGGGCGTGGAAAAGGTCTTGTGCAGGTTGATATGCATGGCATCCACGCCGAGATCGCCGGGGCGGACCCGGCCAACAATGGCGTTGAAGTTTGCCCCGTCGCAGTAGAAATAGCCGCCTGCGGCATGGATAAGGTCGGCGATCTCACGAATATCGGTTTCAAACAGGCCGCACGTGTTGGGATTGGTCAGCATGATGCCGGCGACGTCTGAGTCGTCTTCCAGTTTCTCGCGCAGCTCCACCATGTCGACTCGTCCCCGCGCATCCGCGCTGATCTCGTCAACGGTAAAGCCGCACTGGATCGCGGTGGCCGGATTGGTGCCATGGGCCGACGCCGGCACCAGTACCCTGCGCCGGGTCTCAAGCTCACCTCGCGCCTCAAGCGCCCGTCTGATCGCCAACATGCCGCACAGTTCGCCATGGGCTCCCGCCTTCGGGCTCATGGCCACAGCGGGCATGCCGGTCAGCGTTTTCAGCCACGTCGCCAGTTCGTCGATCAGCTCCAATGCGCCTTGCACAGTGTATTGCGGTTGCATTGGATGGATGTCGGCAAATCCTGGCAAACGCGCAGCCTTCTCGTTCAGCCGGGGATTATGCTTCATGGTGCAGCTGCCCAGCGGGAACAGGCCAAGGTCGATGGCGTAATTGCGCTGGGACAGGCGCACATAGTGGCGCACGGCTTCCGGCTCAGACAAGCCAGGCAGACCCGTGCCGCGCTTGCGGGACACCCCGCCAAGGCGGTCCGGCGTGCCTTTGGGCGCAGGCAGGTCAACACCGGTCTTCTCGGTCGAGCCAAACTCAAAGATCAGATCCTCGCGCTGCAACAGGCCACGCGATCCGGAGATCGACTGGGGGGCAGCGTCAGCGTGGAAAGCTTGCGGGGCCGTCGGACGGCCAGTTGAGGTCATACCCATCAAACAATCTCCTGAATCGCGTCGGCATAGGCCGCAATATCATCTTCTGTCGTACATTCGGTGGCTGCGCAGACGATCAAATCGTCCAGCTCCGCGCCCGGATAAAGTCGGCTGGCGCGCACGCCGCCGATGACGCCGCGTTCATCGAGCATGGCGAGCACGGCTTCGGCGTTCATCGGCGTCTTGAAAGCAAACTCGTTGAAGAAGCGCGGCGTGACGACTTCGACCCCGTCAACGCCCTCCAACGCATCGGCCAGCGCGCAGGCGGCCTCATGGTTGAGCCGGGCGAGGCGTTCGAGCCCCGTGCCGCCCAGGAGGGTCATATGCGCGGTGAAGGCGAGCGCGCAGAGCCCTGAATTGGTGCAGATGTTCGATGTCGCCTTGTCACGGCGGATATGTTGTTCCCGCGTCGAAAGCGTCAGCACGAAGCCGCGATTGCCATCGGCATCGATCGTTTCACCGCAGAGGCGGCCCGGCATTTGGCGTGTCAGCTTCTGTGTTGCCGCGAAGAGGCCAACATAGGGCCCGCCAAAGTTCAGCGCATTGCCGATGGACTGGCCTTCGCCGACCGCAATGTCCACGCCCATCTCGCCGGGCGGCGTCACCAGCCCAAGGCTGACCGCTTCAGTGAACACTGACACCATCAGCGCTTTCTGGGCGTGGGCCGCTTCGGACACGTCGGACAAGTCTGTCACCGTGCCGAAAACGTTCGGGCTTTGCCCGATGACGCAAGCGGTCTCGCCATCCACGGCATCTTTCAGAGCCGTCTCGCCATCAATCGCAGGCGGTAGCTGTACAATCTCGATGCCCTGCGCCTCGCAGAGCAGTTTCGTTGCCGCCGCATAGTGTGGATGCAGGCCCCCGGAGAGGACGACCTTCTTGCGCCGCGTCACACGGCACGCCATCAGCGCGGCCTCAGCGCATGCGGTCGAGCCGTCATACATGGACGCATTGGCGACATCCATCGCGGTCATCGCTGCGACCTGGGTCTGGAATTCGAACAGGGTTTGCAGCGTGCCCTGCGCAATCTCTGGCTGGTAGGGCGTGTAGGTCGTCAGGAATTCCGACCGCTGGATGATATGGTCCACGCTGGCCGGCACATGGTGTTTGTAGGCGCCGCACCCGACAAAGAAACGGCCTTCGCCAGCGGTACGGTTCTTAGCGGCGAGCGCCGCAAGATGGCGTTCAACGGCAAGCTCACCCTGGTGGTCCGGCAGGCCCGCGATCTGGCCCGGGAGGCGCGCGGCCTCGGGCACATCGGCATAAAAATCATCCACGGACGCTGCGCCAATGACATTCATCATCGCCGTGCGATCTTGTGGGGTGAGCGGCAGGTATCTCATGGGGTTCGCTCCTGATGTTTCATTTGATTGGCGATTGCGCGGTCGCCCACGCGCATCGATGCGGACAGACCCGCGACGACACCGGCATGGTCTGCGGCGTCCTTGTTCTGGCTGAGCTTGTCGACGGCAATGAGTTCGCCGATCTCCAGACGCAGGCCAACGATCCCGCGCTGGAGCCGGTCAACATAATCCGCCGGGGCGTCGACCACGCGCCATGGCTGGGGCCGGTCAGCCTCCATCGCGTCCGTCAGGCGATTCAAGCCCGCGAGCGTTTCCTCGGCATCCAACGCCGCGAGTCGCCCGCGCACTTCGACGGCCGAATAGTTCCACGTCGGCACGACCCGCCCATGCTCAGCCTTCGACGGATACCAGGATGGCGAGACATAAGCATTCGGCCCCTGGAAAAGAGCAACGGCATCCGCCGGCCCGCCGTCTAGCGAACGCCAGAACGGATTTGCCCGCGCAACGTGGCCTTCCAGCGCCGCGCTGTCCTCGCTGAGGACCAATGGCGCAAGGGCAACCATCGGCCCGTCGCGCCCATTCACGCAGAGCGTCGCGAACGGATGCGCCGCCATCAGCGCGCGTGCGGCGGGCAGATCAGTGTTCCGGAAGGCAGGCGATGGATGCATGGGTGCTTAAAGCCCCTCGCAAAAGGTCTTGTAGGCGGCAGCATCCATCAGACCGTCGAGTTCACCGGCATCCGACAGCTTGATCTTGCAAAACCATCCCGCGCCCTCAGGGTCCTCATTCACCGTTTCATATTTCGGCTCCCAATCGGGATCATCATCGCGCTCTTCGTCGAACAGAGGATTGCGTTCGGTCACCTCGCCAGCGACCGGCGCATACACATCCGACGCCGCCTTGACGCTTTCGACCACCGCCATGTCATCGCCCTGGGACACTTGCGTGCCAGCATCCGGCGGGCCGACGAACACCACATCGCCGAGCTGTTCTGCGGCGTATTTGGTGATGCCCACTGTGCCGATGTCGCCGTCGACGCTGACCCACTCATGGTCTTCGGTGAATTTTTTGGTCATCGCTTCAGCTCCCTCAGCGTTTGTACCGGTGTTCAACAAATGGCAGCGCGCAGACCTCTGCGGGCCGCGCCTTACCGCGCACGATCAGCTCAATCGGCGTGCCCGGCGCAGCAAAGTTGGCGGCGACATAGCCCATGGCGACAGGCGCATCGACGCTTGGCCCGAAGCCCCCTGACGTGACAACGCCAATCTCGTCGCCATTTCCCAGAATAGCGGTGCCGCCCCTCGCGGGCGCACGCTCCAGCGGCCGGATCCCAACGCGTTTTACAGACGGCCCCTCGTCCAGCTCTTCAAGGATGCGAGCAGCGCCCGGAAAGTCGCCCCGACCACGGCGGACTTTTTGGATGATCCACGACAGATCGGCCTCAACCGGCGAACGCGACGGATCAAGGTCATTGCCATAGAGGCACAGCCCCGCCTCGAGGCGCAACGAATCGCGTGCGCCAAGCCCGATCGGTTTGACCCGCTCGTCAGCCAGAAGTTTCCCCACGATGCCAAGGCCGGTTTCATTGTTCGGCAGCAGGACTTCAAAGCCGTCCTCGCCCGTATAGCCTGAGCGCGACAGCATATAGCGTTCCCCGTCCCGCTGGATGTGCGCGCAGCGCATGAAGCTCAATTCGGCGGCCTCAGGAAAGATCGTAGACAGAGCCGCTTCTGCGTCGGGTCCTTGTAGCGCGATCAGGATGCGGTCGTCGGCGCGCTGGAGCATTGCCTCATCGCCCAGGGCGTCTTCCATCAACGCCCAGTCTTGCGCCTTCACCGCGCCATTCACGACGATGTAGAGCATGCCTGACAGGCCGTCGTCCGGCATCCGCGTAATGATCAGGTCATCAAGCACACCGCCATCAGTGTTCAGGAGGACCGACAGTCGGCCCTGTCCAGGCTTCAGGCCCGCAATATTGCTGGGCACCAGCCGCTCGATCAGGGCCGAAATCCTCCCATGACCCTCCGGGGACCCAAGCCCGTCTTTCAGGAACAGGAAGCAAGGGCCCATATGCGAAACGTCGAACAGGCCGGCATGGGCACGCGTCCACAAATGCTCCGCTTTGACGCCCTCGAATTGCACCGGCATCTCGTAGCCAGCGAAGGGCACGATTTTACCGCCATGGGCGATGTGCACATCGTAAAGCGGCGTGCGCTTCAGCGTTTCGGAGACATTTGGCTCAGCCACGGCACCATCCTCAAAGCGGCAAGGCCCTCCTTTACGGAAGACCTAGATCCGCCCCCGCTGTCTCGGTGCCTGAGAGATTCCGCGCAGGTCCAGACCCGCGCTTGCTCCTTCGGCGAGGCCATCGCAAGCGACGCCTCTTTCCAGCGTTTTGACCCAAACCACGGTCCTTTTGCCTGAGCGTTTCCGGGGCGGTTGCGCCTTCGGCGGCGACGCATCTTTGCGCCGCGCTCTCCCGTGGTGGGGTGTGTTTCGCAACAGCTAGAGCGGATTCTTCCGGGCGGCAAGCGTCTTGGCCCATCAACGAGGCCTTAACGGATTTCGCCTAAAAATTAAGCGCGTTTGAAGGAGGGGACCATGGACTTCGTTCGCCGACGCCTGCTGATGGCTGAAGCCCGCGCTGCCGCCGCAGCCGCACAGCGCAAACCTGCCGCACCGCCCAAGCCGCAACCGAGCCGTGAAGAGCCGCCCCAGCCGACAGAAAAACCGCAGCGCGCAGCTTGATCGGGCTACATCCGCTCAGGCGGCTCAATGCCAAGCAGGCTAAGCCCGCAGGAAAGCTGCGCCAGTACGGCCTCACATAACCCAAGCCGCGCAGCCCGCGCCCCGGCGTCCTTCTCCGCCGCAATTGGATGCGCGGCATAGAACGCGCTGAAGGCCTGCGCCAATCCATAAAGATGCTCGCAGAGAATATGCAGCGTGCGTTTGGCGCGGGCGGCGAGGCAGGCGGAGGAAAATCCATCCAGCGCCAAGGCCAGCGCACGCTCCGAAGCGCTTTCAATACGGATGGCACCGGGCGCATTGCCCTCGGATTCGGCCCGGCGAAGCAGCGATTGTATGCGCACCGCCGCATACAACAGATAGGGTCCGGTCTTTCCCTCGAAGCTCGTGAACCGCTCGAGGTCGAAGACGTAATTCGTGGTCCGCACGTTTTGCAGGTCTGAAAAGCGTAGCGCAGCCACAGCAACGGCCCTGGCGACGTTTGCGCGCTCTTCCGGACCCATGTCTTCAGGCAAGTTTGCCGAAGCAAGCTTCTTGTCCGCCTCTTCAACGGCCATCGCATTCAGATCGGCGAGACGCAGTACGCCGCCTTCGCGCGTTTTGAACGGCTTCCCATCCGGCCCGTTCACTGTGCCGAAGCCGATGTGCTCCAGCCGGTCTTCGGGAAACATCTCGGCCATGCCAGCGGCGCGATAGACCTGCTCGAAATGCAAGGCCTGGCGCTGGTCGACCACGTAGATCATCCGCTCAGGCCTCGGCTCAATTGCCTGCGTGCGGTCGAGGATCGTGGCCAGATCGGTCGTGTGGTAGCCGGTCCCGCCCCGCGAATTGACCAGCATAAGGGGCGGGATCTCTTTCTTGTCGCTCTCACGTTCCAGCCGCACAATCAGCGCGCCATCGTCTTCCTCTGCGAGGCCCTTGTCCTTGAACAAGGCGATCACGGCCGGGATCAGCTGATCCACATCGCTTTCGCCTTTCCACAGGTCAAACGACACGTTCAGGAACGCATAATCCTGTTTCAGCGCGGCGACCGACACATCAATGAAGTGGCGCAGCAGCGCACGGTATCCCGGCCGCCCTGCCTGGAGTTCAGCAACGGCCTGTTGCGAGCGCTCATTGCGCGCAGGATCGGCCTTCGCCTTGCCGGAAGCCTGCGGATACAAGCGGGCGAGATCATCGATGGTCACCGGCGGTTCGGCTGGGTAAGGCCCTTCAGAGCCAGCGTCAAAATAGATCAGGTCCGGCTGCTCGTCCTGTAGCTCAGTCACCAGATGGCCCATCTGCAGGCCCCAGTCGCCGAGGTGGGTGTCAGACACCACTTCATCACCGAGGAAGCGCATCAGACGCTGCAGCGTGTCGCCAATCACAGCCGATCGAAGGTGCCCAACATGCATGGGCTTCGCGACATTGGGGCCGCCGAAATCAATGACGACGCGCTCAACATTGGCGGCTGTTTCCGCACCGCGCATCTCGGACGTGCGCACCCTTTCAGCCCGCGTCGCCAATGCCTCAGGCGTGACGCGAATGTTCAGGAAGCCCGGCCCCGCCACATCGACAGAAGCAATCGCAGGCGCACCCGCCAATTTCTCTACGAGCTCTCCGGCCAGGTCGCGCGGATTCTTGCCCGCCTGTTTCGCCGCGCCCATTGCGCCATTGCACTGGAAATCGGCGAGTTCGGGCCGGTCTGAACCCCGCACAGAGCCCCATTTGCGCTCAAGTCCCAGCGCTTCAAATGCGTCCGCACACGCTGCGCCGAGCGTCGTCGCCAAATCTGTCATGGCAGCCTCCGGCCTAGCGACCTGCGTCGAGACGGAACCGGTTCCCGGCGCGATTGAACTCCAGTTGGTCTTCGGTCAACTCGAAGCCAACCACGATTTCGAAGTTTGCCCCGGAAATCGTTTCATCGGCGCGCGGGACCGTGATCGGACGAATCACGGTCGTTCCGCCCGTGACAGGCCGTTCCGAAAAGTCGGCCTGAATTGCGAAGCGTTCCTTGTTCAGGACTTTCGCATTCCGGCGCGTGACCGCGACGAAGTAGGTGTAGGCATGCGTGTTTGCCGTGCCGACCGCGCCTTTGCCGAATGCGAAATCAATCTCGACCTCGACATCCATAGGTTCGCCATCGGCATAGCGGCAGAACAGGCGGACATCCACAATCTCGCCGGTGTAAGCGATATTGTCATAGGTCTCGCTGCCGTCGCCGAACTGGATAATGCGTGCGGCATCGTAGAGCGCACCTGCCGGTGGGCACGGTCCGGCATTCTGGCGCGTGTCCAGCGCATCACCGAGAGGGGTTGAACAGGCAGCCAGCGAACCGGCAAGAAGAAGGGAAGCAAGAACGCGCATGCGGGACCTTTTGTCCATTTGGGCTATCAGGTGAGCAGAAGCATCTGGTAGGCGTGTTTATCGGCCCGCTGGCGGCCACGCAACGCCGCGTCGACAGGAGCGCCCGAAATGGCCCGACCGCTAACCCTACTGCTCGCCGCCCCCAGGGGCTTTTGTGCCGGTGTGGACCGGGCCATTCAGATCGTCGAGGAGTCCTTGGAAAAATGGGGCGCGCCGGTCTATGTGCGCCACGAAATTGTTCACAATGAGCATGTCGTCTCGCGGCTGGAGGCCCTCGGCGCCGTGTTTGTGGACGAGTTGGACGAGTGCCCGGAGGATCGTCCGGTCATCTTTTCCGCCCATGGCGTGCCCAAATCGGTGCCAGCCGAGGCCCAGCGCCGTGAGATGATTTATCTCGATGCCACCTGCCCGCTGGTGTCGAAGGTCCATGTCGAGGCAGAACGCCACCACCGCGAAGGCCGAGACATCGTTCTGATCGGCCATGCGGGACATCCGGAAGTTGTCGGAACGATGGGACAACTGCCTGACGGAGCCATGACCCTCATCGAAACCGTGGAGGATGCCGAAGCCTTCGAGCCGGATAATCCCGGCAACCTCGCCTTCGTCACCCAGACAACGCTTTCAGTGGACGACACGGCTGATATCGTCGCGGCCTTGCAGACGCGCTTCCCGGGCATCGCTGCGCCCCATAAGGAAGATATTTGCTACGCCACCACGAACCGGCAGGAAGCGGTAAAGGCGATGGGTGCCCGCGCTGACCTGTTCCTCGTCATCGGCGCAGAAACCTCGTCGAACTCCAAACGCCTCGTCGAAGTTGCCTTGAGAGCCGGAGCCAAGCAGTCCGAACTGATCGCCAGCGCCGAAAATATCGACTGGACGTGGTTCGACGGCATTCAAACACTTGGCCTGACTGCTGGAGCCAGCGCACCCGAAGACCTTGTTCAAGGCGTCGTAGATGCGTGCCGCGCACGATTCGATGTGACCGTCGAAAAGGTCCAGGTCGCCCGAGAAGACGTAACCTTCAAACTCCCCCGCGCCCTGACGGCCTGAGCTGCCATATTGCGCGCCCTGCAAATCGCGGTTTAAGCTCGGTCAAACGGCGGGCGAAAGACCTGCGGGGAGGAACAATGAAACACCAGATGATGGCGGCCGCGTCGGCTGTCCTGCTTTCAGCCTGTGGCGGCGCAGAAAACATCGGCACTGAACCGGCACCAGTCGCAGGGGCG
>JBCBWQ010000072.1:0-11294 GCA_039817025.1 Pseudomonadota bacterium
CGACCGGCTCACCTATCTCGACGTCCTCGCCAAGGACCTGAAGGTGATGGACCAGGCCGCCATCAGCCTCACCCGCGAAAACGACATCCCGATCGTGGTCTTCTCTCTGCTTCAGAAGGGCGCGCTTCTTGACGTGCTCCACGGACGCGGCACGTGTACAATCATCGCCGCGAATGCGAAGGCTAACTGATATGAGTTATGACAAGAAAGATCTGGAGCGCCGCATGGATGGTGCGCTCTCATCGCTATCGACGGAATTCCAGGGGCTGAGAACCGGCCGCGCATCTGTGAACCTGCTCGATTCCGTCATGGTGCCAGCCTATGGCTCCACGGTTCCGATTAACCAGGTGGGCTCTGTCTCTATCCCTGATGCGCGGATGATCGCCGTGAACGTCTGGGACAAGCAACTCGTGGGCGCGGCAGATAAAGCCATCCGCGATGCGGGGCTTGGTCTGAACCCCGTGGTCGATGGCCAGAACCTTCGGATCCCGATCCCGCCCCTGAACGAGGAGCGCCGTGCTGACCTTGCACGGGTCGCAGGCAAATATGCGGAGTCTGCCCGGGTTGCCGTCCGTAATGTGCGCCGCGACGGAATGGATGCCCTGAAGAAGATGGAAAAGGACGGTGAGATCAGCGAGGACGACCTGCGCTCTATGTCCGACGAAGTGCAGAAACTGACCGACACCTTCATCGCTAAGGTCGATGACTCGCTGAAGGCCAAAGAAGCCGAGATTATGCAGGTTTGAGTTCGGTCGAGCCTCTCCCTACGGCGGGGGGCAGCCCTCAAGCCGCGACGGGCCGCCCGCCACCGGCGCATATTGCCATCATTATGGATGGCAATGGCCGTTGGGCAAAGGCGCGCGGCTTGCCAAGGGAAGGCGGCCATGAACGCGGCGTAGAGGCGCTCAGGCGCACCATCGAAGCGGCGGGTGAAGAAGGCGTACGCCACCTGACGGTGTTTTCCTTCTCAACGGAGAACTGGCGCAGGCCCAAGTCAGAAGTCTCCGCATTGTTTGGCCTGTTGAAAGCCTATGTCCGCCGCGATCTGGCGCGGCTCAAACGCGAAGGCGTCCAGGTTCGCGTCATTGGTCGCCGAGAAGGCCTGCCCGATGACGTGGCCGAACTGGTTGAAAAGGCTGAACGCGAAACGGCAGGCAATTCAGATTTCTTTCTGAACATTGCTTTCAACTATGGCGGCCGGGAGGAGATCGCCCGTGCTGCCGTGAAGGCTGCACAAGCCGTGCAGCGCGGCGATCTGGGGCCGGATGAGCTGACCGAAGCCCGGTTTGCGGAATTTCTGGATACGCGGGGCACACCGGACCCGGATCTCGTTATCCGCACCTCCGGAGAACACCGCATCAGCAACTTCCTGCTCTGGCAGGCGGCTTATGCTGAGTTCGTTTTCGTTGACGTGCTCTGGCCGGACTTCGGTGCGTCGCACCTGCGCCAGGCGATTGAAATGTATCACAGGCGCGAGCGCCGCTTTGGGGCCACAGAGCCCGGCGCAGCCTGACGATGCCTTCCGAGACAACCCGCGGACGCACGCGGAGCGAACTGGCGCTGCGCCTCGCCTCCGCTGCTGTGCTGATCCCCTTTGCGCTATGCGTCGTCTATTTCGGCGGTGTGCCGCTTGCGGTGGGGTGCGCCATTTTTGCTGGTGTTATGGGCCTTGAGTGGGCGGGTATGAGCCGGTCCAGCCTGCGCATGCCGCTGGCGCTCGCCTGCGCATTACCAAGCGTCATCGCCGGCACAGTCAGCCTTGAGGCCGGTGCGCTTTGCGTGTTGGCCACTTCGGGGCTGATGGGCGTTCTGGCTTTTGGCAGTCCGGTCCGCATGGGAGAAGCCGTTTTCGGCGTGCTCTATGCGGGCGGAATGCCGCTCGCCTTGTTTGTGCTGCGCGATGGTCCGTGGGACGGCTTGCCAGCAGCGCTTATTTTTATGTCCATCGTCTGGGCGTCTGACGCCGCAGCGTACTTTGCAGGCAAAGGCTTCGGTGGTCCGCGCCTGTCACCCCGCGAAAGCCCAAACAAGACGTGGAGCGGCGCGATAGGAGCGGTGATCTCCACGGCGCTTTGCGGTGCCATTGCAGCCTATCTCACGGGCGGAGATCGCGTGGGCTGGATTGTCACCGGCATCCTGATTTCCGTTGTCGCCCAGGGCGGCGACCTGTTTGAATCCCAAATCAAACGCCGGTTTGGGGTCAAGGATGCAGGCGGAATTCTGCCTGGCCATGGCGGCATTATGGATCGGGTCGATGGTCTTGGCGCCGTCTGTGCGATAACGGTGCTGGTCTTCATCGTCGTACCGGCGAGTCTTGATTTGCTGGGACTGAACACATGACCACGCCGCGCCGCGTTACAATCATGGGATCAACAGGATCCATCGGCTGTTCGGCGCTGTCTGTGATAGACCATGCGAATTCCGGCACTGACCTGCACTTTGAAATCGATGCGCTTGTCGCGGGTTCAGATGTGGAGGCCCTGGCGGACCAGGCGCTGAAACACAGGCCTAGCCTTGCCGTCATTGCTGACGAATCAAAACTAGAGGCCCTCCGAGAGCGTCTTCGGGGCTCAAATATTGGTTGTGCAGCCGGTCAGACCGCTGTTCTTGAAGCCGCTGCAAGGCCATGCGACCGCGTGCTCGGTGCAATCGTTGGCGCAGCTGGACTGCCATCCACGCTGGCCGCTGTTCATGCCGGTAACAGCGTCGCGCTGGCAAACAAGGAGAGCATTGTCTCCGGCGGTCCGATGCTGCTTAAGGCAGCGGCCGAGCGCAACGTTTCCATCCTGCCCGTCGACTCCGAGCATAATGCGATCTTCCAGGTCTTCCTTGACCGTAAAAGCGTCGAATCGCTGACGATCACAGCGTCGGGCGGCCCTTTTCGTGAACTCACGCTTGAGGCCATGCGCCATGTCAGTCCGGAACAGGCGCGGGCGCACCCGGTGTGGGACATGGGCATCAAGAATTCGATCGATAGCGCCAGCCTAATGAACAAGGCGCTCGAATTCATTGAAGCCGCCTATCTATTCGACATGCCTGAAGACCGCATTGATGTGCTTGTCCACCCGCAGTCTATCGTCCATGGCATGGCCCATTACAAAGATCGGTCGGTGCTGGCGCAACTCGGCGTGCCGGACATGCGCACCCCCATCGCAAACGCCTTGTGTTGGCCAGACCGGGTCGAAACGCCCGTCGAACGGCTGAACCTCGCAGAAATTGGTGCGCTGACCTTCGAAGCGGTCGATTCGAGGCGATTTCCCGCCATAGACCTCGCGCGCGCCGCGATCAGAGCCGGCAAAGGCGCGCCCACTGCGTTAAATTCCGCTAATGAATCAGCTGTGACTGCATTTATCGGGGGCATGTGCGGGTTCCTCGACATAAGCTCGATCGTTGAAGGTACATTGGATTGGTATGTCGGCAGCGCATTTGCGCTAGGCGAGCCAATGTCGCTAGAAGAGCTTTTGGTCATCGACCGCGAGGCGCGGCGAAAGGCCGGTGAGTTGGTAAACGCCTGCGCGGCGAGCAACGGAGTGGCGAGTTGAGCGAAGCGTTAAGCCAGGGGCCGCTGTTTCTGGCGTGCCTGATCCTGATGTTGGGCGTGGTCGTCATCGTCCACGAGCTCGGTCACTATCTCGCGGGCCGGGCCTTCGGGGCAGCGTCGGAGTCGTTCTCTGTCGGGTTCGGCAAGTCAATCTTCGAGCGCACCGATTCCCGCGGCACGCGCTGGCGCATCAACTGGGTGCCGCTCGGCGGTTTCGTGAAATTCGTCGGTGAAGCACAAGGCCCGGCAGATGTGGGAAAGATCGAGCAGGGGCCCATCGGGAAGCCCTATAACGATCTGTCCGTTGGCCAGCGTTCGATCGTCGCCATGGCAGGTCCAGCGGCGAACTTCCTCCTCGCCATCGTTCTGTTTGCAATCATAGCGCTTGTCGAAGGCAGCCAGCGTGAGCGCGTCATTATCGATACGGTCGGCGAAGGTACGCCGGCAGCGGCCGCAGGCTTTCAGACCGGCGATGTGATCACATCCATCTCAGGCCGGACGGTTGAAAACGTATCGGACTTCCTCCCGCGTATCCAACTCGGATCGGGCAAAGAAACACCGGTCGTCATCGAGCGCGGCGGCGCGGAAATGACGATCACGGTCATCCCTGAGCGTACGATGCGCCAGAACGCCGTCGGCCAGCGCGTATCCATGGGCACGATCGGTGCAGGCCTCAAGCGCGAGCCGCTGGAGCGCAAACGCTATAACCCCGTCACTGCGGTTGGCGCCGGCGTAAGCGAGACACTATCGACGATCGACCTGACCACCTGGATGTTGGGCCGCATGATTATGGGGCAGGAGCCCCTGAATAACCTGACCGGCCCTGTCGGCATTGGCGACACGACCCGCCGCGTCGTGAAATCCGCCGTCGACGCGACCCATGTGCCGCTTTCGGTGCGTGTTCAGTATGTGGTTGTCACGATCATCAAGATTTGCGCACTCGTCTCCGTCGGCATCGGCTTTTTCAACCTCCTGCCGCTGCCGGTCCTCGATGGCGGACACCTCGTTTTCAACGCCTATGAGGCGATTGCTGGAAAGGCGTTGCCTGCAAAAGTACAGGAAGCAAGCTTGACCGTTGGCCTCGTGCTGCTTTTAGGAATGGTCGTGTTCGTCACTTGGGGCGACATCATCGAGACTGGAATATTCCAAAGCGTCGGCAGCTAGCCGCCTCCACCGACACCCAAGGATTTGTTCATGCGTACTTTCCTCGCCGCAACGTTCATGGCCGCCAGCCCCTTCGCCCTCGGCGCGGCACTGTCGGCTTATCAGCCTGCGGCCGCACAGGAGACCCCTGAAGGCGGTGTCATTCGGTCCATCCTCGTGGAAGGCAACCAGCGGATCGAGGCGCGCACGGTTCAGTCCTACCTGCTCGTTGAGCCGGGCGATTCCTTTGATAGCGAACGGCTCGACCTGTCGCTGAAAACCCTGTTCGGCACCGGATTGTTTGCTGACGTGTCCCTCGATCGCCGGGGGAGTGATCTTGTCGTCCGCGTCGTCGAGAACCCGATCATCAACCGTGTCCTGTTCGAAGGGAACCGCGCGCTTGATGACGACAAGCTGCGCGAGGAAATCCAGGCCGCACCGCGCGGAATCTTTACAGCCGCCCGCGTACAGGCAGACGTTCAGCGCATCTTGGAGCTTTACCGCCAGTCTGGCCGATTTGCCGCCAATGTTGAGCCGCAATACAAGCCGCTCGACCAGAACCGCGTCGACCTCATCTTCAACATGGAAGAGGGACCGGTCACGGGCGTCCGCGCCATCAACTTCATTGGTAATGACGCCTACTCAGACCGCCGCCTGCGCTCTGAAATCGTCACGCGCCAGTCGCGGCTTTGGCGTTTCTTCAGTTCCAACGACAATTACGATCCCAGCCGCCTCGAATTCGACCGCGAATTGCTCCGCCAATTCTATCAGAACAACGGCTACTACGACTTCCGCGTCACATCTGCCATCGCCGACCTGACCCCTGACCAGGAAGACTTCTACATCACCTTCACCATTGAAGAGGGTGACCAGTATGACTTTGGCGAGGTGAAAGTCGAAACGGCGCTTGAGAAGCTGAATGAAGATGTGCTCGCCAGCGTCGTCCCCATCAAAGAGGGCGAGCTCTATCGCGGCGACCAGATCGAGAGTTCTATCGATGCCCTGACCTATGCCGCTGGCATTGCGGGTTACGCTTTTGTCGATATCCGTCCACGGCTTGAGGCCGATCCGGAGACCAACACGGTCAATATCACCTTCTCAATTGATGAAGGCCCGCGCGTCTACATCGAACGCATCAATATCATTGGCAACACACGCACGCTGGACCGCGTCGTACGCCGCGAATTGCGCATCTCAGAGGGTGACGCTTTCAACCGCGTTCTCCTGGACCGTTCCAGGAACCGCGTCCGCGCCCTCGGCTTCTTCAAGGAAGTTGAAATTACAGAGGTGCCAGGCTCTGAGCCAGACCGAACCGTGGTGGACGTCTCTGTCGAGGAGCAGCCCACCGGTGAGCTTTCCTTTGCTGCCGGCTTCTCCTCGGTCGACTCATTCCTGCTCGACGTCAGCGTGTCAGAACGGAACCTGCGCGGCCGCGGCCAGTCCGCTATCGCACGCGTACAGGCTTCAGGGCGCCAGCAGATTGTTGATGTCCGTTTTACGGAGCCGCGTTTCCTTGACCGGGATTTGTCAGCTGGCATCGACCTGTTTGCGACCCGGTCAGACTTCCTTGACGTCTCCACTTTCGAAACCCAGACCATCGGTGCTGGCCTTCGCGCGGCGTTCCCGATTACCGACTTTACCCAGCTGGGCCTTCGCTATCGCTTGCAGTGGGACGAAGTGTTCGTTGAAGACCAGAACATCCTGATCGACGAAAACGGCTTCCTTACCCGCTCCTTCGTCGAAGACCCGGAGGGGTCGAATATGTTCCGCTCTCCCGTCGCAGAGGACGAAACAGAGGATGAGCGCGTGGTCGATGTGTGTGACCCTGCGTATGTGAACCGCTCCTCAATCTGTCGCAGCGAACGGGCAGAGCTGTCGTCCATCCTCGGATACACGTTCAATTGGGATCGCAGGAACGATCCAATTCGTCCAACTGGCGGGTTCGATCTATCCATTAGTCAGGATGTCTCCGGCTTTGGCGGTGACGTTCAAAACATTCGGACCGATATCACTGCAGCGACCTATCGTGGGGTCTGGCGCGATATGCGCGCGAGTTTCCGTCTTTCAGGCGGGTTCGTTGAGCCTTGGGGCAATGATGAAGGCGTTCGCATCAACAACCGGTTCTTCCGGGGCGGGTCGTCCTTCCGCGGCTTTGACGTTGCCGGCCTAGGCCCCCGGATCATAAGCCGTGTTGTCGATCCGGACACAGGTGAAGTTGTTGCAACGCGCCGTGGCAGTGCACAAGGCGGTACTGTATATTATCAAGGCACAGCGGAGCTGACCCTGCCAAACTTCCTGCCCGAGGAATACGGGATCAATTCAGCCTTGTTCATTGATGCTGGTTCGGTTGGCCTCCTCGATGAGGTAGACACGGATCCAACAGTATTCACAATCGACGCGCAGACGGGCTTCCCGGCGGCCCGCGTCACGAAAACCGCCCTATCGCTGCGCGCAGCAGCTGGTCTCAGCGTGTTCTGGAACAGTCCGTTCGGCCCGATCCGCTTCGACTTCTCTCAGATCCTTCTCTCGGAGGATTATGACCGAACCGAGACGTTCCGGTTCTCCACTTCAACCAGTTTCTAGATTTCACAACGCCAAAGGAGCCCCCCATGGCATTTCTCCGAACGCTTATCGCGGTAACGACGCTTCTGTTCGTCTTCGCCGCGCCAGCCCTAGCACAGGGCACGAAGATCGTCGTGATCGACCAGGCGCGCATCATGCGTGACAGCAAGGCCGGCAATGACATCCGCACCAAAGTCACCAACATCGAAAACCAGATGAAGTCCGAGCTGCAGCCGACCGCAACGCAGCTGGAGACCCAGGGAAAAGCCCTGCAAGCCAAGACCGCAAACATGACGCCGGAAGCCCAGCAGGCCGACACCGCGCTGCGCACTGAATTTCAGGCCTTTCTTCAGAAGCGTCAGCAGTACGAGCAGGATCGCGGTATCCGTGCCCAGGAGCTTGCGCTGACCGAGCGCAAGGCATGGAACACCTTCTTTCAATCTCTGCAGCCCGTGCTCCAGGAAGTCGTCAACGAAAACGGCGCTGACATCATGATGGATCGCTCTGAAGTCGTGTTTTCCAGCCCATCGGTGGACGTGACAGGAAGTGTGATTTCCAAGCTCGACGCCAAAACGCCGACCGTGGCCGTCACGCGCGAGCGCATGCCGCAGCAGCAAGCCGCGCAGTAGGGGCCGACAGATGCCGGTTGATCCGCGATTCTTCACGTCATTGGGGGCTTTGGCCGTTGAAGAGATTGCGCGGATTACCGGGGCCAAGGTTCACGGAGACGGCAACGCCCTGTGCGAAAGCGTCGGCGCAGCCGATACCGCTCAGCCGGGTGACCTCTGCTTCCATGAAGGCGACGCCGCCGATGCAGGCGGCCTGTCCCCAGACGCGGCGGCGTGCCTCCTCAAAGAGGACGCCGTCGAGCACTTGCCTGACGGCGTCATCCCGCTCGTCCATGCCATGCCGCGCTACGCCCATTCGCTTGCCTCGCGGGCGATGTTTGAGGTTCGGGGCTGGGCAAATGCTGACGCCGCCGTCTCTGAGGACGCCGCGGTCCATTCCGGCGCATCGCTGGGGCCTGGCGTCGTTGTGGGGGCTGGCGCCGCGATCGGAGGCGGGGCGAAGATAGGCCCCAATTCTGTCATCGGTCCTGGTGTTCAGATCGGCAAGAATACGCGCATTGGGGCGAACGCCTCGGTCATATGCGCGCTCATCGGAGACCATGTCAGCATTGGCGCTGGCGCACGCATCGGCGAGGAGGGCTTCGGCACAATCGCCGGGCCAAACGGCGCAGAGAGCGCCCCGCAATATGGCCGCGTTATCATTCAGGATCACGCCCGCATTGGCGCAAACACCTGCATCGATCGCGGTGCCTTTGCAGACACAGTGATCGGTGAGCGGACCAAGATCGATAATCTCTGTCAGATTGGGCACAATGTCGTCACGGGCCGCAGTGTCGTCATCGCTGCGTTCGGCGGCATCTCCGGCAGCGTCACGCTCGGTGATGGCGCAATGCTGGGCGGCCGCGTCGGCGTTGCTGACCATGTGGACGTCGGTGCTGGATCAGCGCTCGCAGCCTCGGCTGGTGTTTTCCGCAATGTGCCAGAGGGCGAAACCTGGGGCGGCACACCCGCCAAGCCGATCCGCCAATGGATGCGCGAGACCGCATGGTTGCAAAAGAATGCGGGTCCCTCCAAACGGAAGGGATGAGCGCAGACATTCACCCCACAGCCTTGGTCAGCGACGATGCAGACGTCGGCGCGGGCGTATCTGTCGGCCCGTTTTCGATTGTCGAAGCTGGTGCGGTGCTGGGTGACAAGGTGACCCTGCACGACCGCGTCACAGTCAAAGCCACAACGCGCCTGTCGGAAGGTGTAACGGTTCACTCCGGTGCTGTGCTCGGTGGTGCGCCGCAAATCCTCGGCATGGATCCGGCATCCATCGGCACGTTGACGGTCGGAGCCGGCACGATCATCCGCGAGAATGTCACCTTCCACGCGGGGTCCGACGGGGCCGAGTCCTGCGTCGGTGTGAACTGCCTGTTCATGGCGAACTCTCATATCGGGCATGACACCCGTGTTGGAGACCGGTGCGTTATAGCCAACAACGTTGCCATTGCTGGCCACTGCCGCATTGGCGATCAAGTCTGGTTCGGTGGCCAGTCGGCATGTCACCAGCAGACTTGGGTTGGCGACCACGCCATGGTGGGCGGCGGCGCTGCACTCGTCGGCGATCTGATCCCTTACGGCATGGCCATTGGAAATCAGGCGAAACTCGAGGGCCTGAACCTTGTGGGTCTGAAGCGCCGCGGTTTCGAACGCGTCGCCATCAATGCCCTGCGCGCCGCTTTCAAGATGATCTTCCTCGGCGAGGGGGACTTTGACAGCCGTGTTGCAGAGACTGAAACCCGCTTCGCCGACAGCCCGGACGTTATGAAGATGATCGCTTTCATCCGCACTGACCGTCCTCGAAATCTGTGCCAGGTCGCCTGAGATGAACACCCCCCTCGGCATCGTAGCGGGGCTCGGAGATCTCCCCGTCCGCGTGGCCGAAGACACGAAGGCGTCAGGCCGAGATGTTTTTGTTCTCCGCATTGCCGGGTTCGAAGAGCCTGCGCTTGAACCCTATCCTGGGGACGTCGTCGGCATTGGAGAGCTTGGCCGCCAGATCAAGCTGCTAAAGGCGGCGGGATGCGAAGAACTCGTCTTCGCAGGCGTGGTGAAGCGACCGGACTTCTCGAAGATCAAGTTGGACATGCGCGGCGCGCGCCTCTTGCCGAAAGTGCTCAAAGCCGCGCGGCGGGGCGACGATGCACTGCTGAGCCTGCTGGTCGGCGTGCTTGAAGATGAGGGTTTCACGGTCCGCGGCGCAGAGAGTGCTGCGTCCGGCTTGCTCGTTCCAGCCGGACTCGTCGCCGGACCGAAGCCGACTGCGGATCACCTCGCCGATCTCGCCAAGGCGCATGAGATTGCGGGACTGATCGGAACCGCCGACATAGGGCAAGGGTGCATCGTCTGCGATGGCCTCGTCCTCGCCGTTGAGGCGCAAGAGGGGACGGACGCCATGCTCGCGCGCTGCGCAGCGCTTCCGGAGGAAATCAGAGGCACGCCGGATGCCCGCCGCGGTGTGCTGGTCAAGCGTCCAAAACCGCAGCAGGAGCGCCGCATTGACCTGCCGACGGCAGGGGTATCGACGATTGAAGGCGCAGCCGCGGCTGGGCTTGCGGGTGTTGGCCTTGAAGCTGACGGAGCCCTGATGGTCGACAAAGATCGAATGATCGCGCGTGCAGAGGCACTTGGCCTGTTCATCTATGGCCTCGATCCCGATCCATCGCCGTGAGCACAGACCTTTATTTCGTTGCTGCGGAAGCCTCGGGCGACCAGCTTGGCCGCGAGGTCATAGATGCGGTTCGCTCGGAACGATCTGGCCTCGCCATCGCCGGCATCGGCGGAGAGGCCATGGCTGGGGCGGGCATCGTCTCGCCCATCGACACATCGCCCCTGTCGATCATTGGCTTCATCGAGGGCATAAAGGCCTATTCCACGGTGACGCGCCTCGCGGATGAGGCGGCAGATGCAATCGTTCAGGCTAAGCCGCGCGCCGTCGTCCTGATCGACTCATGGGGGTTCATGCTCAGGGTTGCTCAGCGCCTGCGCAAACGCGCGCCTGAAATCCATTTGATAAAACTCATTGGTCCACAGGTCTGGGCGACGCGACCGGGACGGGCGAAAACGCTCGCGGCAACCGTCGATCATCTCCTGTGCATCCACGACTTCGAAGCGCCGTACTACGCACCCTTTGGCCTCAGGACGACAGTTATCGGCCCGCCCGCACTCGCGCGGCTGGAGCAGGGCGATGGCAAAGCCTTCCGCTCAGTTCATGGAATGGCTGACGATCAGGACATGGTTCTTGTCCTTCCCGGAAGCCGGCGAAGTGAAATTGCCGGCGTAGCGCCCGCACTCATGGATGCCGCGCGTGCGCTCAAATCCGAGAAACCGAACCGCGCCATCTGCGCGCAGCGTCCATTTGGCAGCGTCCGGGAAGGCCGCGCCAAATGCCTCTGCCACACTTCCAGCTGGGGCAACCACGATGGCGCGGTTCG
>JBCBWQ010000073.1:0-11201 GCA_039817025.1 Pseudomonadota bacterium
TTGAACCAGTGACCCCTGCCGTGTGAAGGCAGTGCTCTCCCGCTGAGCTAATCGCCCGATTTCGAAGTGCTGGTCGATACGCTGAACCCGCACGCAGGTCAATCGCTGCAGGAAAAAGCGTGCAAACAAACCCTTTTTCGGTTGCGAAAATGCATTGATTGAATTCGAAGGCATTCGCATTTGTTGATGCTGCCTGTTTTCGTCATGCAAATCGCGGACTGTCACGCTCCTACGTTACATAGTATTTATTACAGTTTACGGAGAAAAGTGCGCTTGAACGGTTGGAGTCGTTCAGGTTGGTGCAAATTATGAACAAACGTTCAAAAATGAACATTTGTTCAGTCGTTTTGTTGCCCAAATTCCGGGGCTTGCGGGCAGCGGCGACCATAGTCATTTTTGTTTCACAAACGACGGCAGGCACTGCCGCAACCGAGAAGGACAGGCCAGCGCGAGGCCAACTCGCGTCAACGAGTAAGAGCCTGGAGAGAGTGAATGAAAGACTGGTGCAACATCGAAGGCGCATCCCGCCTCAAAGACAAAATCCGCGATTACTGGGCGGAGCGTGGTTACGAAGTTGACGTCGATCTGATCGACGCTGGTTTCGTAGCGGCAATGCGGTCCGCACGAACCGACGTACGCAGTAACATGGTCAACGGTATGCCCCGTCGCCGTGTGACGAGTGAAGGGTCCTCGCGGCAGAGCTACCGCCCGTCAGCGTCGGGTGATCAAGTCGAAGCCGCCTAGGCGGCGATCGCCAAAACAACGTCTGATATTTCTGAAAAGTGATGGATGACACTGTGTGCATTTATGTCATCCAGTCCCGCTGACTCGTAGCCGAATGGGACGAATATGAAGGGCAGCCCGGCGTTGTGGGCTGCCTTTTCGTCTGTAACGCTGTCGCCTATCATGATCGCGCGATTCTTTATCCCGCCCGCCGCTGCAATTGTTTCTGTGAGATGCAGCGCGGAGGGTTTCTTTTCGGAGACAGCATCTGGCCCCCGGATGGCGGCAAATCGCTCATGGATGCCAAGGGCCCTTAGCACGTCATCTGCCAGTGATTGCGACTTGTTGGTTGCGACAGCCAACGTAGCACCGTGAATTGACAGCGTATCCAACGCCTCCTCAACACCCTCGAACAGATAGCTGTCGACCGCTATATTTGCGCGGTAGTGGGTAATGAAGATCTCCCACGCGGCATCCAGCTCCGTTCCGTCGATCGCTTGCCCGTGGTGAGCAAACCCCTTTCGGATCATTGCTCGTGCGCCCTCTCCGATCATAGTGCGAATGACGGGCAGCGCGACCGGGGCAAGCCCGCTCGCGGCAAGCGTTCGGTTCAGGGCCGCGAGCAGGTCTGGCGCGCTTTCTACCAGCGTTCCGTCCAGGTCGAAGACAATTGTCCAACCGTCCAGTGGGCGCGACATGGGCAAGGACTCCTTCGTGGCTGGCTCTAGGCTCGCAATCCCTTGCCCTTTGCTGTAGGCGACGTCCAGACACGAACGAGACCGGAGACACGCCATGGCGGCGCGTGCATCGATAATCCTCGCTGCGGGGCAGGGCACCCGCATGAAATCAAACCTGCCGAAAGTGATGCACGAAGTCGGCGGTCGTCCGATGATTGATTGGGCAATCGAACTTGCGAAGTCTGCCGGGTGCGAGCGAATTGTCGTGGTGCTCTCGCCAATGCAAACTGAATTGCATGCGCGGATCCGCGCGCGACTAGGAGACGGGTCTGTTGCCATCCAGTCAGAACCGTTGGGCACCGGTCACGCGGCGCTCGCCGCGAAAGACGCTCTTCAGGGTTTTGAGGGCAGCGCCATCGTCCAGTTCGGCGACACACCACTGATCCCGCCGGAGCCTGTCGAGGCCTTGTTCAAAGAGGTTGAGGTTCGCCCTGCAATAGGTGTGCTGGGTTTCGAGGCTGCAGACCCGGGCGCGTATGGACGGCTGATCGAGACTGAGGACGGCCAGCTATCAGCTATCGTCGAAGCAAAGGATGCGACGCCAGAACAACGATCAGTCACGCTTTGCAACTCCGGTGTGATGGCAGCGCGCGCGTCCGATATGTTCCGGCTGTTGGCGCAGGTTCGGAATGATAACGCTAAAGGCGAGTATTATCTCACCGATCTTGTGGCGCTCGGCGCCGTTGAGGGCGTGCCGTCCACAGTTGTGCGGTGCAACGAAGCTGACACGCTCGGCGTGAACAGCCGGGCACAACTTGCTGAGGCAGAAGCGTCATTCCAGAGCCGAATGCGGCAAGCAGCGCTAGACCGCGGCGTGACTCTTACCTGTCCTGAAACGGTTTTTTTCAACTATGACACGCAAGTAGAAACTGATGTCGTCATCGAGCCAAATGTTGTCTTTGGAGCAGGGGTCGAAGTCCGCTCGGGTGCACGCATCCGCGCCTTCTCACATCTGGAAGGCGCGATCGTTTCCAGTGGATGCGAGGTTGGGCCGTATGCCCGCTTGCGTCCCGGCACCGTATTAGAAGAGCGTGCGAAAATCGGTAATTTCGTGGAAGTCAAAAAGACCCGGGTGGGAGCTGGCGCAAAAGCAAACCACCTAGCATATCTCGGTGACGGCGAGATTGGCGCTGGTGCAAACATCGGTGCAGGCACGATCTTCTGCAATTATGACGGTTTCTTCAAACACAAGACCATTATAGGGGCCGGGGCATTCGTCGGGTCGAACTCAGCTCTGATTGCGCCTGTATCGATTGGAAATGGCGCGTATATCGGGTCCGGAAGTGTCATCACCGAAGACGTGGATGCCGATGCCTTGTCCGTTGCGCGCAGCCGGCAGATCGAAAAATCCGGATGGGGGCATGTGTTTCGTGAAAAAATGTCGGCCCGAAAAGCCGAAACCAAGACGTAAGGAGCCGGGCCTTGGGCGCTGAAAAAGAAAAACGCAATGCAGCCTTCGCAGCAATGGAGTTCGTAGAGGACGGCATGACACTTGGCCTGGGAACGGGATCGACGGCAAAGCACTTTGTAGAGTTGCTTGCCGCAGAAGTTGCGGACGGCCTCCTCATTCGCGGCGTTCCCACAAGCCAGCAGACCCAAGTCCTCGCGGAGTCGCTCGGCGTACCACTGGTGCCCGTTGAACAGGTGAACCGGATCGAGCTGACCGTTGATGGCGCGGACGAAGTCGATGGTAACGGCAACTTGATCAAGGGCGGCGGCGCGGCGCTCCTGCGGGAGAAAATCATCGCCGATGCGAGCGACCATATGGTCGTCATCGCTGACCCATCGAAGCAGGTCGAGCGCCTCGGTGCGTTTCCGTTGCCTGTAGAGGTCGCGCCCTTTGGATTCACGATCACAGCCAAGCTTGTCTACGATGCGCTTTGCGCCTCCGGCATTGAAAAGCCTCAGGTAAAGCTGCGCGAAGACGATCCAGCCGACCCTGTGGTTACTGATGGTGGCCACTTCATCCTAGACTGCCATTGCGGCCGTATTCCCGACGCCGATGCGCTTGCCGCGCGGCTGTCATCTATTCCCGGCGTCATGGAGCACGGACTGTTCCTCGGCATGGCGCGAACCGTGATCGTCGGCAATGAGGGCGGCGCTTCTGTGTTTGAATACTAGTCGCACTCGCCCATATGCGCCGAACGAAATCTGCAGGAGGCCCGCATGGCTGAATCCTACGACTACGATCTCTTTGTCATCGGTGCCGGGTCAGGCGGAGTAAGGGCAGGCCGGCTTGCTGCGTTGTCAGGCGCAAAGGTTGCCATCTCGGAAGAGTACCGGGTCGGCGGAACATGTGTCATCCGCGGCTGCGTCCCAAAGAAGTTCATGGTCTACGCGTCCGACTACGCGAAGAAGTTCAAGGAAGCGGAGGGTTACGGCTGGAGTGCCGACAATCTCCGGTACAATCACGCAACGTTCGTTGCGGCCATGTCCGCAGAGGTTGACCGCCTCTCAGGCATCTACATGCGCAACATGCACAATGCAGGTGTTGAGGTCATCGAAGAACGCACTGAGATTGTCGATCGTCACACGTTGCGCCTCACAAAGACCGGCAAGACGGTTACGGCTGAAAAGATCCTGATTGCAGTTGGCGGTTCGCCGTGGCGACCGGACGAATCCGAATTGCCCGGCGTGGATCGCACGATCACGTCCAATGAAATTTTCCATCTTACGGATCTGCCGAAGCATATGGTGATTGCTGGGGGCGGATATATCGCGGTCGAGTTTGCGCATGTGTTCGCAGGGCTTGGTGTTGAAACTTGCCTTGTCTATCGCGGTGAGACGGTTCTGCGCGGTTTCGATGACGATGTCCGCACCCATGTCCATGAGGGCCTGAAAGAGGCCGGTGTCCGCGTCATCACGCAAACCATCTTTGAGTCCATTTCGGACAGCGGCAATGCTGAGCGACCACATCGCGTCAAGCTGACGAATGGGATGACGCTGGATGCGGACGTGATCATGATGGCGGTTGGCCGTCGCCCGAACACGTCTGGGCTTGGCTGCGAGAATGCGGGGATCGAACTCGACAAGAATGGCGCTGTTGTCGTCGATGCTTATTCCAGAACGAATGTCGACAACATCTGGGCCGTTGGTGACGTCACGGACCGGCTTGCCCTAACACCTGTAGCTATTCGCGAAGGCCATGCGTTTGCGGATACAGAATTCTACGGACGCCCCCGAACGTTCGACCATGACGACATCGCAACGGCGGTGTTCTCACAGCCAGAAGTCGGCACTGTTGGCTTGTCCGAGACAGAAGCCCGGAAAAAATTTGGTAAGGTCGATATCTACAAGACGCGCTTCCGGCCGATGAAGAACATGCTGTCGGGAGATGCCAGCAGAGTGCTCATGAAATTGATCGTAAAGGCTGACGATGAGCGTATTATCGGGATCCATATCGTGGGGCCAGACGCGGCTGAGATGATCCAGGCGCTAGGGATCGCTGTGAAGATGGGCGCAACGAAGCAGGACTTTGATCGCACGTGTGCCGTTCATCCTTCTATTGCAGAAGAGCTTGTAACAATGCGTGAGAAGTTCATTCCACAAGGGCTGGAATCGGCAGGCTAGGCCGGCAAGGTCCTCGCTTTGGCAGCTTCTGCTTCGGGGGCGTTTTTTGCAATGTACGCGCTCTCCGGTACCGGGGCGATCTGGTGCGGGCTGAAGACCTGGTTGCGTCCACGGCGTTTTGCTTCGTAAACGGCGGCGTCTGCCTGGGCAATGGCAGCATCGAGGTCGCTGGTGCTGAGGAAGCGTGCCCAGCCAAAGCTGGCGGTAATCCGGATCGTTCCTTTCGGCGTCTGGAAGGTACGATTCTCAACCAATCGGCGCAGGCGCTCGCAAACCTTCCATGCTTCGTGGTGGTTCACATTGCTCAGCATAATGACGAATTCTTCGCCGCCCCAGCGTGCGACATGGTCGATGGACGGGCGAAGGTTCATGCGTAGCGCGGCCGCGAGGTCTTGCAGAATATGATCACCGGCATCGTGACCATAGCTGTCATTGATGCTCTTGAATTGGTCGACATCAACAAAAACGATCGCGCCAGTCGTCTCGAGGCGTTGCATGCGGAACTGCTCTGCCGCCAGCATGCGATAGAACGCACGGCGATTGAGGAGCTGGGTGAGCGGATCGGTTGTCGCGAGCGCCTCAAGCTCGTGTTGCTTGCGGCTCAGCGCCAGCGTGTTCTGCGCCATGAGCACGGAGAACGGCACAGCAATAACAAAGGCTATAAAAAGCGTATCAGTGAACGGGATTCCGCTTGGGTCAATCAGCGAGCCACGCTGGAGGTACAGCCACGTGATGGCGGCAAGGGCGAGGGCAGTGGCCGTCATGCTCAGCGCGAACAAGATCGCGTCGAACGTCGATGACAGCATGATGGGGCGCGACTTGCGGTACCGGGTCATTTCGTCGGTGTACTCGATAAAGGCGAAATCACTTGAAAGATCGGCTTCCAGATTTGCACGAACCCCGTAACGAAGCGTTACACAATCGAACGAGCCAATTCGAAGATTTTATCGAACATCTCAGGTGTCAGCCGCCGCGTGTTCGTATTGTATCGCGAGCAGTGGTAACTGGAAATCAGCGTCAGCGGTCGTCCTGCCACGTCGATATCGCTACGCTGCCCATGTCCGAAAGAGTGATTTTTTAGTTTAAGACCAAGGGCTCGCACCGTGCTATCGTGGGCGATCTTACCGAGCGTGATGACGGTCCTGAGCTCGGGCAACGCAGCGATCCGCGAGGCAAGAAAAGGACGGCAAGCATTGACCTCCGCGCCTATGGGTTTGTTTTGCGGTGGAACGCACCGAACGGCATTAGTGATCATCGCGCCGCGAAGGGACAGACCGTCGTCCGGTCGCTTGTCGTACTGGCCTTCCGAGAAACCATGCTTGTCGAGCGTTGCGTAGAGGAGATCACCGGCCCAATCGCCTGTGAAAGGTCTGCCTGTCCGGTTGGCCCCGGTTACTCCAGGAGCGAGACCGACAATCAGAAGCCTAGCCGCTGGATCGCCAAAGGATGGAACCGCCCCGTTGAACCAGTCGGGGTGGGCTGAAGCATTGTCACGGCGATAATCGACCAAACGCGGGCAGAGCGGGCAGTCTGACGGGGCTTCAGGCGGCGGTGTCATCGCTCCACGCCGTCTTCGAAGTCTGAGGAGGCGTCATCCTCGCGGCGCGGGCGAGCGATGAGGTCGGCAAGATCGGAAAGATCAATGAAAGCGTCTGCCTCTCTGCGCAGATCGTCGCCGACCATGGACGGTTGGCTTTTCACAGTCGACACAACCGAGACCCGAACGCCTTTTGTCTTCACAGCCTCCACGAGGCGTTTGAAATCGCCATTGCCAGAAAACAGCACGATGTGATCGACATGATCTGCGAGCTGCACCGCATCGACGGCCAGTTCGATATCGATGTTCCCTCGGAACCGGCGACGACCATCACGATCGGTGAACTCGCGCGCTGACTTTTGAATGACCGAAAAGCCATTGTACGCTAACCAGTCCACAAGTGGCCGGATCGGTGAGTAGTCCTCATTATCAGCGATTGCGGTGTAGTAGTTGGCGCGCAGAAGCTTTCCCTTGGAGCGGAACTCGCTGAGCAGCTTGCGGAAATCGATTTCCAGATTAAGTTGACGGGCCGCAGCGTAAAGGTTTGCGCCGTCAATGAGCAGGGCAAGCCGCTCATCCTTATAAAACGCCATCTTGTACGTCCTTTCGGTCGTGTCGTTTGGCGTCCCATCCACCCTCGAAAAGCCTTCTGCAGTCGATAATGGAGTGCTGCAGGCGGCGCAATAGGCCTGTTGCGTCGGCATGCTGCGGCGCATATATTAATCGGCTATAGGAGAATCCGACTTATGGCCCGTGTGACCGTTGAAGACTGCATTGAGCAGATCCCGAACCGTTTTGAGCTGGTGCTGATGGCTGCCCATCGCGCGCGTATGATCCGCGAGGGTTCGCCGATGACCGTTGACCGCGATAACGACAAGGATCCCGTCGTAGCGCTTCGCGAAGTAGCCGAAAGCTCTGTAGATCTTGCCGTCGTTAAGGAAGCACTGGTGTCGAGCCTTCAGGAAGTCCGCCCGGACGAAGAGAATGAACGCGAGGCGGACCGCGTTGCTCTGGAAGCTGCTCCGGCAGCCACCGAAGAAGATGTGATGCGCGCCTACCAGGCCGAGCTTGAAGCCGGCCGCGACGACCGAATGTAGCCATGACGGGTGCGGCGGCGTCCGTCGAGGTCGATCGCCGCGCAAACGGCGCGGACACTTCCACTCAATCCCCGATCAGCGCTGATGAACTCATTAGCTTGATCGCGGCTTACCAGCCTGACGTCGATGTTGATCGGCTCCAGCGCGCTTATGACTATGCGCGCCATCACCATGGAGAACAGGCGCGGGCATCCGGCGACCCGTATTATTCTCACCCTGTAGCCGTGGCTGCACTGCTGACCGAGGTTAAACTCGACGACGTCACCATTATCGCCGGCCTTCTGCACGATACGGTGGAGGACACCGAGGCCACCTTCGATGAGATCGAAGCCATGTTCGGCAAGAACGTCGCTGAACTCGTCGATGGGGTGACCAAACTGACGCGCCTCGAATACAGGTCCGAGGAAACCAAACAGGCGGAGAACTTTCAGAAGTTCATTCTTGCCACGATCAATGACATTCGGGTGTTGTTGGTGAAACTCGCAGATCGACTGCACAATATGCGGACGATCCATCACCTCAAGAAGCCCGAAAAGCGCTTGCGGATTTCCCGCGAAACGATGGAGATTTACGCGCCTCTTGCGCGCCGGGTCGGGCTCTATCGTGTCGCGTCCGAGCTGGAAGATTTGGCCTTTGAGCACATCAACCCTGATGCAAAACGGGCCATCGAAGCCAGGCTCCGGGATCTGTCGACGGAGAATGAAGTCGATCTGGAGCGAATCCGTCAGGATGTGACGGCGCTCATGGAGGTTGAGGGCATCAAATGCCGGATCAAGGGGCGACGGAAGCAGCCTTACTCGATCTGGCGGAAGCTGGAGCGGAAATCGATCTCGTTCCGGGACGTCGCTGATATCTTCGCGTTCCGAATTGTCGTTGAACATGTCGAGGACTGCTACAAAGTGCTCGGCGCGGTTCATACGGTCTGGGCCTGCCTGCCGGATCGCTTCCGTGACTACATTTCTGTTCCCAAACCCAACGGCTACCGCTCACTGCACACCACGGTGCGGGCCTCGGGCAATCGCAGGGTCGAGTTGCAGATCCGCACCGACGAGATGGACGACAGCGCGGAGCGAGGCGTTGCGGCGCATTGGAGCTACAAGGATCAGCAGTACGGCTTTGATATTGAAGCGGCCCGCGCCGCTGGCCTCGATCCGGAAGCCAATTTGCGGTCCTTCGCTGAATTGCTCAGCGACGGCGCGGAGCCTGCCGAATTCCTTGAGCACGCAAAGCTTGAGATGTATCGGGAGCACGTCTTTACATTCACGCCGAAGGGCAAACTGATCGTGCTTCCCGGCGGCGCGATGCCGCTTGATTTCGCTTACGCGGTCCACACTGTCGTTGGTGACACCTGCAATGGTGTGCGGATCAATGGTGAGATCCGGCCACTGCGCACCGTCCTGAACAATGGCGATCTGGTTGAGATCATTCGGGGCTCGGAAGCGAGCCCTGTGTCCGGCTGGGAAGCCATGACGATTACGGGGCGCGCCCGCTCGGCAATCCGCCGGCTTATTCGGTCCCGGGAACAAATCGAATTCCGTACGTTGGGGCAGAAGTTCATCAATCAAACCTTGCGCCGTGCAGGTATCGATCCCGTTGAAGTCAAAATGGGGGAGGTCGCCAGCCGCGCCGGTTTCGAGACATCAGAGGCGATGGCGATTGCGGTCGGGCGTGGGCGATTTTCGCCAGCCGACCTGATTGAAACGGCCTTCCCGGGCCATGCGATCGATGCCGTGGACGTCGACGGCAAGACGCCTATCGATAGCGCGCATGCAGAGTTGCTCATCGCGGGGTCCGACCTTACTCCGGGGGTCACGCTCCATCTTGCGCGGTGCTGTTCGCCGCTTCCCGGAGACCGGATCATTGGCATTCAAGAGCCTGAGCGCGGCGTTGTGGTCCACACGATTTCCTGCTCGCGCCTAACGGCTTATGACGACCAGCCAGAACGCTGGGTCGATCTGAAATGGACGACGTTAGCTGAAACAGGAGCCGTGGCCGTTGGGCGGATACGGATTTCTGCAGCCAACAAACGCGGCGTGCTTGCAACACTGTGTAGCGCGGTTGCCCAAGCCAATGGCAATATTACTCGCGTGACAACGGAAGAGCGCGGTGAGGACTTTATCGACCTCCTGATGGACATAGAGGTTGAGGACTTGCGCCGGCTGACGCAAATACTGGCGGCCTTGCGGTCGCTGGCCGTCGTGGACAGTGCTGAGCGCGAGCAGGAGACTTAGGTTTGACCACTGACGACGTGTTGAACGTGTTCCGCGAGGCGGGTGCGCTGCTAGAGGGCCATTTCATTCTATCGTCCGGCCGGCGGAGTCCCGTGTTCTTGCAGAAGGCACTTATCTTCTCGCAGCCGAAAGTCTCTGAACGTCTGTGCGCGGCTCTGGCTGAAAAGGTCCGCGAGCGGTTCGGGGCGGTTGATGTCGTCGCTGGTCCCGCGGTTGGCGGCATCATTCCGGGCTACGAACTGGCGCGTCAGCTTGGTGCGCGGTCGATTTTTGCAGAGCGGTCTGAAGGGGATCTGACCTTCCGGCGGGGCTTTTCCATTGGAGATAATGAGCGCGTGTTGATCGCCGAAGATATTGTCACAACTGGCCTCTCGTTTCGCGAAACCGTTGACGCCTTGCGCGATCGACCTGGCACCATCCTTGGCGGTGCCTGCATCTTCGACAGGTCTGGCGGCGAAGCAGACGTTGGATGTGAGCTCGTCTCGCTCGCATCAAAACGCTTCCCCGATTACGCGCCAGACCAGCTTCCGCCAGACCTCGCCGCGCTTGATCCGGTAAAGCCTGGCTCGCGCGGCCTGAAATGACAAACCGTATTCGCCTTGGCGTGAACATTGACCACGTCGCCACCATTCGAAATGCCAGGGGCGGTGCCCATCCTGACCCGGCACGCGCCGCCGAGATGGCTGCTGCCGCTGGGGCGGACGGGGTCACATTTCATTTGCGGGAAGACCGTCGGCATATTCTCGATCCAGACCTTGAGGCGATCCGAGCGGCGACCGAGTTGCCCATTAATATGGAAATGGCGGCAACGGACGAAATGCATGTCATCGCCATGGACTTCAAACCAGAAACCGCGATGTTCGTTCCCGAGAAGCGGGAAGAGCGAACCACAGAGGGCGGCCTGAATGCAGCGCGCGAACACAATAAGCTGGCTCCGCTTGTTCGTACCCTGAAGGAAAATGGATCGCGCGTATCGCTATTCATCGAGGCTGATCCTGTTCAGATCGCTGCCGCTGAAGCACTCAAGGCTGACATCGTAGAACTGCACACGGGCCGCTATGTGGAACTGGTACAGGCTGGCGATGAAGCGTTAGCTGAAGTTGAGTTGGAGCGCATTGCCACGGCGGCACGGCAGGCCGTTTCGATTGGCCTGGAGCCGCAGGCCGGCCATGGGCTCACCTTCGATACAGTTTCCGCAATCGCGGCCATTCCAGAGCTCACAGAGCTGAACATTGGTCATTTCCTGATGGGCGAAGCGATTTTTGTGGGGCTGGAGTCTGCTGTTCGTAGGATGCGAGATCTCATG
>JBCBWQ010000074.1:0-11105 GCA_039817025.1 Pseudomonadota bacterium
ACCTTGCTTTAGAGGCCTGCCGCTTCAAGCGCATTGGCCTGGCGCTCGGCCAGCGCCATCTCGTCAAAGCCCTCAAGGCTCTCCTCGAACAGCTGATGGAAGTTCATTTCTGCGCCCAACCTGAGATACGCTGCACCGAGGCCAATCGCTGCCCGGTCCATGAACACGAATTCGCGCGGGATTTTCACTGGCCCGCGCTCCTTGAGCAACTTGCGCACCTGGAACGCTTCCTTGCGTCCGTACTCGCCAGCAGTCACGCCATCTGCGACCGAGCGCACCCGGTCATCCAGGATCGGGCCATAGATGAAGCGCGCCCAGACATTGAGAACCTCAACCAGATCCTTTGAAAGGTTCTCAAAGCCCCATTTCTCATAGGCCGCATAGGCCGCGTCAAAGTCGTCCGCGGCAAGCGCGCGATAGAGCGCCACCGTGCCGCCGACAAAGCCTGCCGGGAAAATCCGAACGCAGCCGAAGTCGAGCAGGTTCAGCCCCTCGCCCTCGCCAACCACCTGATAATTGCCAAGATGCGGATCACCATGGATGACCCCGTACTCATTGAAGGGTCCCCACCACGTCCAGAACAGCATCCGCGCAATAGCGTTGCGCACCTCTTGGCTCGCGCTCTCGAAATCCGTCAGGGGCGCGCCGGTCACCCAACTCATCGTCAGGAGACGGTCCGTAGACAACTCGGCGATGGGCTCTGGCGTATTCACGAAATCGCGGCTGTCATGCATGGCTGCGTAAAGCGCCATGTTTTTGGCCTCGCGCTCGTAGTCGAGCTCCTCTCGCAGGCGGTCGGATATTTCCTCCACCATCGCGCGCGGGTCGATTGAGCCATCGAGTCGATTGAACACGCCGAGCAGCGCCTTCAACTGGCCGACATCGCTTTCGACCGCCGACGCCATGTCAGGATATTGCAGCTTGCAGGCAACGGCGCGGCCGTCGTGCAGTGTCGCCTTGTGGACCTGACCGAGCGAAGCTGCGTGGGCGGCTTCCTTGCCGAAGTCTGCGAAATTCGCCTGCCAGTCTGGGCCAAGTTCAGCGCGCATCCGCCGTTTTACGAAGGGCCAGCCCATGGCCGGGGCTTGCGCCTGAAGTGTTGCGAGCTCGGCCGCATACTCAGCCGGCAGAAAATCCGGAATGGTGGACAGCATCTGCGCCACCTTCATGAGCGGGCCCTTGGTCTTGCCAAGGGCCTCGGCCAGAGCGCGCGCGATGCGTTCATCCGACTTGTCACCGCCAAACATGGCATTGGCCGCAAAGGTCAGCCCCGCGCCGGAGAGGTTTGCGCCCACTTTGGCCGTGCGTGCGACACGGCCAGAAAAACGATTGCGCTCGGGATCGGATGAAGACGGATCAGACATGCAACTTAAGTAGGTCGCAAAACGAGCATTTGCACTGGCCCGAAGGGCGGTCCAAGGTCGCGGACAAATCAGGCGATGAAAGGGAGAACGCTCCATGCGCGCAGACGCTGAATTCGATATTGTGGTCTACGGAGCGACAGGCTTCACCGGAAAGCTTGTCGTCGAATACATGGCCCAGCGCCACCCGCCGGGCAGTGGTCTGAGCTGGGCCATGGCCGGTCGCTCGCAGGGGAAGCTGGAACAGGTGCGCAGGGAATGGGGCGCGCCCGCTGATACGCCTCTGGTTGTTGCCGATGCTGCGGACCCGGCTTCGATTGAGGCCATGGCGAAACGCGCCAAGTGCGTCCTCACCACGGTTGGCCCGTACTCGCTGTATGGAGAGCCTCTGGTTGAAGCCTGCGCAAAGCAAGGCACGGATTATGTCGACCTGTCCGGAGAAGTCCTCTGGATGAAGGATATGATCGAGGCTCATGGCGACACGGCGAAGTCGACCGGTGCGCGCATCGTCCATTCCTGCGGCTTTGACTCCATCCCGTTCGATCTCGGCGTCCAGTACTTGCAGGAGGAGGCCGCCAAGCGGTTTGGCGCGCCGTGCGTGCGCGTGCGTGGCCGGATGCGGGCCATGCAGGGAACATTCTCCGGCGGCACGGCAGCGTCCGGTGCGGCGACCATGAAAGCGGTCCAGAAAGATCCGGCCCGCATGCAGGACCTGATCAATCCGTTCGCGCTGACGGGCGGGTTCTCAGGACCGGACCAGCCGCCCGGAAACAAGCCGATGGAAGAGGAGGGTGTATGGCTCGCCCCCTTCGTTATGGCTCCAATCAATACGAAGAACATCCATCGCTCAAACGCTCTGATGGGCCATGCCTATGGGGAAGATTTTGTCTATGACGAGATGATGGTCACGGGGCCGGGCGATCAGGGCAAGGCCGTCGCAGACGCTGTCGCGGGCATGACGCTCGGCGGTTCCGATGCGCCAAAGCCAGGTGAGGGGCCGTCGAAAGAAGAACGCGAAGCCGGGCATTACGACTATGTTGCAATCGGCGAGGGACCCGGTGGAGAGACGCTGAAAGTCGCCGTTACGGGAGACAAGGATCCGGGCTACGGTTCGACCTCGAAGATTATCTCCGAAGCGGCCGCCTGCCTCGTTCAGGACAAGCCCGATCTTCCCGGCGGCATCTACACCCCAGCCCCGGCACTTGGTGCGGCTCTGCGCGAACGCCTTGTTGCCCATGCCGGGCTCACCTTCGACGTTGAAGGTTAGTCAAAGCAGCGCCCCGGCCCTGTCATCGGTTTGTGACTGGACCGGGGCGTTCTGCCTGCAATGATGTCCGGCAGCAGCACTGGAGGTCGCAATGACAGACACGGCACCAACCCGCCGGACGCAGGTGTTCCTGTCCTATTCGCGCCATGACCGGGTCATCGCCGAAGAAATCAAGATTTCGCTGGAAACCTGCGGTTTCGAGGTGGTCTACGATCAGGAAGACATCGCTTCTGGCGAGCCCTGGGAGCCGCGCCTGCGCAGTCTGATCGATTCAGCAGATACCACCGTTTGTGTACTCACCGAGAACTGGATCGCCTCAACCGAATGCGTCAAGGAACTCGGCATTGCCGAAGAACGCGGACGCCGGGTCTTGCCCGTCGTACCGGAGGGGCTGGACTTCGCAAAAGCGCCGCCAGAGCTCGCAAGCCGACAGTTCATTCTGTTCTATGGGGAGGGTAAGTCGTTTGCGCGCGGCATCGCCGATCTTGTCGATGCCCTGAACACGGATCTCGATTGGGTTCGGCAGCAATCTCGTCTTCTTGCGCTCGCCAGCGATTGGGATGCCTCGGGCCAGTCCGATGCGCTCCGTCTGCGCGGGGAGTCGCTGGAAGCGGCGAAAGACTGGATGGCCCTCGAGGCGCCCCGGGATGTGAAAGTCCTGCCCCTGGTCGCCACCTTCATCGCTGCAAGCGAAGACGGCGAACAGGACGACCAACGCCAGAAACTGCGTGGCCGCTTGCGCCAGATCGCGCTTGGCGCATTGGCGGTGATCGGCTTGCTCGGGGCCGGAGCGGCAACGCTTTGGGGTGAGCTGCGCACATCCGAGCTCGAACTGCAGATCGCCGAGAATGACGCTTTCGCCGCGACCGTGGGCGCGCCCGATTGCGGCGCTTTTTGTGCGACTACCCCAGAGCCAGGGCCGCCGGATACCGCGCCTGCAGAGGAGGGGCCCGCAGTGCCCGAGGAGCCGGAGCTTGCCATTGTCACGGAGGGCGAACAGACCGCCGCGAATACCCTGGTGTCCAATCTGGACGATTCCGATCGCGCCGTTCGTCTCCAGGCCGGCCAACAGGTGGCCGATGCCCTGCGCGCAAACAATGACCCCGCCATCCTTCGGGCCCTGGTCGGGCAGTTGAAACGCCCGGCCCGCGATACACTCAGCGCGTCGGGCCGGTTCAATATGCTTTATATGCTCAATTCATCCGGCGGGTGGGCCGAGGCCGGCGTAAGCGATGACGTTGCCGAAGTCGTCAAGGACATCAAGGCCCGTGAGGCCGACGGCGTCGCAGTGGGCCCACAGACACAGGACTGCGTCGACAAGCTCCAGGCGAGGGTCGATGGTCAAACCGAAACCTCAAGGCGCTGCGGTGGTCGCTAGCGCCTAGCGAACGCTCTCATTGGGCGTGGCCGTGTTCAGGCCTTCATAGCCATCCGAGCATTGCGGCGCTTGAGGATTTTCAGCGCTGCGGAAGGAAATGCAGTCGACGGTCATAACCGGCGCATCGAGGCGAACCGGCTGGCCAAGCCATTCCTTCGTAGGCGGCCCACCGGCCCAGAGCTGGCTGAAAGCCATGCCCGCGACAGACGGCAAGCTGTCTTCATTACCGCGCACCTCATGGACGAGCACGTCGCCGATATACCAGCGGATCGCGCCGGGGGCCCATTCGAACGCATAAAGGTTGGCGGTGGTATTGGCGTCGTAGCCGAGATCGATCATCGTCTCATTGCCGCCCTGTCCGCGCACATAATAGTTGAGTTGCACTTGTGTTGTGTCCTTGCCGAGAAACTCAAAATCGATTTCGTGTTGCTCGGTATCGAAGTGGGGGCCGGTATAGGTAAAAAACGCACTCACCAGCCCGTCACCCTTGGCGGCCGTCATGATCGTTTCGTACCGGCCATATTTCACCCGCCCCATGCGTTCGATGCTCGCGCCGGAGAAGGACTTATCCGGATGCTCAACCGCCGCGGCCGTGAACCGAAGGCCCGGGCCCTTCTGGGCAATCGCGCTGCGCGACCAGAGCGTATCATTCAACGCGGCGGGGACACCCCAGCCATCGGCAACATACCATTCGGCTTCGTTCAGCCCGCCAAATCGCTCGACAAAGCTCGCATCATCCTCCGGAACGATGATGGGGGCTGGTTCCACCGTTTCGGGCTGGGACGCAGGCTCGGTTTCAGCCGCATCCACTGAGGCAGGCACCACAACAGCGTCTTCGACGATTGCTGCGGGCGCCTCAGCAGGCTCAAGAGCCGCTTCGCCTTCGGGGTCAGCGCCACTATTTCCGCAGGCGACAAGGCCTGCGGCCGCAATCAGGCTGGCTGCGTTCATTCTGAACTTCATCGGAATCGTCCTTCGTCTGCGCACAGTCTGACACGCTGCAAGGCTGAGGCCGAATGAAGCCTTCTTCATGGCCCTGATGCTGAAAAATACCAGATCAATGAAATTCAATCGATCGCGCAAACCGTAACTCCACGGCTGTGTGCCAAACCGGGTCGCAACAGAACACCACCAGTGAGCGTGACCCATGGCGAAGACCGTACTCGTAATCGACGATGATCCGACACAGCGCCGGCTGCTCCAGGCCGCAGTTGAAAAGGCCGGCTTTGCCTGCCGCACGGCCCCAGATGGCGACAGCGGCTTCGCGCTCGCTGCCGACGAGAAAGACGGCATCGATGTCGTCCTGCTTGATCTCGTCATGCCGGGCCTGTCAGGCATGGAAACCCTTGAGCGCCTGTCGGAACGCCGGCCTGACCTGCCCGTCATTGTGCTGACCGGGACGGGCGGCATCGACACGGTTGTCCAGTCCATGCGCGCCGGCGCCATTGATTTCTTTGTGAAACCAGCCAGCCCCGAGCGGATCATCGTCTCGATTCGCAACGCCCTGAAAATGTCGTCCCTTTCCGGCGAGGTGAAGCGCCTTTCCCGCAAGGCCGATGGCGGGATGAGCTTTGAAGACATGATCGCTGCTGCGCCGCCAATGCGCCAGGTGGTTCGCCTTGGCCAGCGCGCGGCTGTTTCTGATATTCCCGTCCTGATCCTCGGTGAAAGCGGTGTCGGTAAAGAGGTGATTGCCCGTTGCATTCAGGGTGCATCGGAGCGTGCCGGAAAGCCGTTCGTCACCGTCAACTGCGGCGCGATCCCAGAAAACCTCGTTGAATCCATCCTGTTCGGACATGAAAAAGGGGCGTTCACGGGCGCTGTCTCCAAATCACTGGGTAAATTCGTGGAAGCCGATGGCGGCACGCTGTTCCTCGACGAGGTCGGCGAGCTTCCGCTCGACATTCAGGTCAAGCTCCTGCGTGCCTTGCAGGAAGGTGAAGTCGACGCTGTTGGCTCGCGCCGTCCGACCAAGGTCGACGTGCGGATCATCTCCGCGACCAATCGTGATCTTGCGTCCCAGGTCGCGGCCGGTGCCTTCCGCGAAGACCTCTACTACCGCCTGAACGTTTTCCCAATTGATATGCCTTCATTGCGCGAACGCATTGAAGATATTCCGGCCCTCGTTGATCATTTCATCACCCGGTTCAACGCCTCTGAAGGCACCAAGATCATCGGCGCAGGGGCTGATGCCTTGAAGATGCTCTGCGCCTTCGACTGGCCCGGGAATGTGCGCCAGCTTGAGAATGCGGTCTTCCGCGCAGTCGTCCTGTGCGAGGGCGATGTCCTGCAGCCGGGCGACTTCCCGCAGATCTCTGGAATTCTGCCGGATGTGGCCTCGCTTCCTGAGGCCCCGGTGAGCGCTGCACCTGCAGCAACGCTTACGAATGCGCCCGTGGCACTTGCCGGATTGGGGGAGCAGATCGCCATCTTCGACGAGGACGGTGAAATGCGCGCACTTGAGGCTGTCGAACGCGATATTCTCCAGCTCGCCATCGATCACTATGCCGGCCACATGTCGGAAGTGTCCCGCCGCCTCGGAATTGGACGGTCGACACTCTACCGCAAGGTTCGAGAGTACGATCTGGCCATGCGCGAAGACCGCGCCGCGAGCTAAATCGACGCGGATTGGAAAAGGCGGGCGGCGGCGTCCGCCTTTTTCTTATGCATCCTGCCCAAAAGGTGCGCAAAATGAACGATATACACATCGTTCAGTAAAAAATATTCAAAATTCCTCTGGAATGTCCGCTCCGGTCTCGCTATGTGATGCATGAGCCGGCGGGAACAGCTTGGCCAAGACATATCGCGGAGATGAGAGCGAAACCGTTCAACCAAGCAGGACTTCCTCCCATGAAAAACCTCATTAAACTCGCAGCCGTCGCCGCCGTATTCGGTGCCCCCGCTTTTGCGGAAGAAAAGCAGGCCATCGTCGAAATTCCATCAGTGCTGGAAACCTCGGCCGATCTGGAAGTGGCGCGCCTGGCCATTCTTGAGACCGCAACGGAGCTTTGCGAAAGCGTCCGTTATCCCGGCATCCAGGCTTTCCACAAGGCGCGGCTGGACCGTGAGTGCGTTGCAGACGCCTATGCCGACGCGCTTGCTCAGGAACCAACCGGCAAACTGCTGGACTACGCGCAGTCGAATAACGACCCGTTCCTGACCCTCGCTGCCAGGTAGCCGCACAATCGCCGCTCCCGTCAGCGAAGACCCACACCCAGCGCGCCGCCTTTGTTTCGAAGGCGGCGCGTTTTCTTGTTCAGGCGCAGCAAGCTTCGGGTGGCGGGGCAGCGTTCGGCTTGGCACAGTCGCCCCATGACAACGCTTTCGACCCTCTCCATAGACACGCGGGCAGCAGCTTACGAGCGTATGGCGTCCGCCCTGTCTTACCTCGGCGATACATGGCGCGACTGGCCGGACCTGTCGGCTTGTGCTGCGGCGATGGGCCTTTCGCCGTCCCATTTCCAGCGTGAATTCACTCGCTGGGCCGGCATCAGCCCGAAACAATACCAAGCCGCGCTCGCCCATGCCGAAGCGGGTGATTTGCTGAGACAGGGCGCAAGTGTTCTTGACGCCTCCCTGGAGGCTGGCTTGTCGGGCCCGGGGCGCCTCCATGACCTGTTCATCGCCCATGAGGGCCTGTCACCCGGCGAGGCGAAAGCCGGCGGTGCAGGCGCAGCGCTAACCATCGGCAAGGCCGCCACACCGTTCGGAACCGGGGTTTTCTTGGTTTCCGATCGCGGCCTTTGCGGTCTCGGATTTGCTGACGATGGCGCAGTCGAAAAGACCGGGTTCGAGCATCCCGGTTATGGCGAGGACCGGGTCTTTGCCGATCTTGCCAGCCGCTATCCCGGCGCAGACCTCAAGCGCGACGACGCAGAAGCCGCAAACTGGGCGGCCAGGGTCTTTGACGATGCCGGCCCGGTGCCCGTCGCGCTTTATGGAACACCTTTCCGCCGGCAGATCTGGCGCGCGCTCTTGGATATTCCGGCAGGCGAAACCTGGACCTACAAGGCCGTGGCCGAGCGGGCGGGCAACGCCAAAGCGGTCCGCGCAGCGGGCGCAGCTGTCGGCGCAAACACCATCGCCTGGCTCATTCCCTGCCACAGGGCCTTGGCGTCAGACCGGCGGCTGCATAACTACCATTGGGGTGTGGACCGCAAACGGGCCATGCTGACCTATGAACGGGTGCGCGCAGCCTGATGCCGCGTCGCCCGGCTGGACCGGGAGGTGCGAATGCAGGTTCAAACCACGCTGCTTCTCATTGCGTTGGGGCTTGCTGGCTGGGGCGGCCATATTGCGTGGCGTTGGCGCGACGCGAAGGCGTTCGCCGGAAGAGTCTACGCCTTGAAGCAGGAAGAGGGTGAGCTTGCACCGTCGATTGACGAAGGCACGTTCACCGACGCCTACATCGCCGCCGAGGGTCCGCGCGCGGCGACCTACACCTTTGTCTGCGCCGTCGCCACTTTGGTCTTGGTTCCGATCGTGATGGCGGCCTTCTCATCGCTCTGGCACCAGGTCTGGATCGCCAGTGGCAGTTGGGAGCCGGTCCGCCGGGGCACCATGATCCACGTCTTCGCCCTGTTCCTTGTCGCGATGGCGGTTATGATCGGGGTCCTGGGGATCGCCATGCGCCGGTATCATCTCATCGCCCCGCCGACCCTGAAACAAGCGATTCGAACCTTGAATGAAAGCGCGTCTGCATGAGTATTTCTTACCTGCACACCATGGTCCGTGTGACCGACATCGATGCCAGCCTCGCCTTTTATCGCGATGCGCTCGGCCTCGCTGAGCTCACCCGTTACGAAAGCGAACAAGGCCGGTTCACGCTTGTGTTTCTTGCAAGCCCCAAAGACGTTGAAAAACACGGCGGATTTCCAGAAGGCACCCGCCCGACCGGAACCGAGATTCCCATGATCGAACTGACCTACAATTGGGACTCCGAAGACTACGGAAGCGGGCGCAATTTTGGTCACCTCGCCTATGCCGTGGACGACATCTACGCCGCCGTGGAGACACTGCAGGCCCAGGGAATCACGATCAATCGCCCACCGAGGGATGGTCGCATGGCGTTCGTGCGCTCGCCCGACGGAATTTCGGTCGAATTGCTCCAGAAAGGCAAGCCGCTTGAGCCGAAAGAGCCCTGGGCTTCAGCGGAGAATATTGGCACCTGGTAAGCGTCAGGTGTTCAGCGCGCCCCACACTTCGCGGTGATCTTTGCGCGCGACCCGGCGCTTGGGTTTCAGGGTCAGCAGCGCACCGAGCCCGGCGTCATCGAGCATAGCCTGGACGCCGGCGCGATCAGCATCGTCCAAAGCTTCGAAAGCATCCTGAATGCGCTGCAGGAGCCAGATGCGATACGGAAACACGCCGACATTCAGGCTCAGCCCGCGCCAATTCAGCGGCGAGAGGCCGACCATGCGCTGGCCTGGCTTGCCCCCGACGATATCGCCCTCGGTGATCTCGGTCTCAGCGAGGTGTGTATCGACGCCAGCCACCTGCGCTTCGAGATCGCCCAGAAAGTCCCGCGCCACATAGCGCAACAGCGCCAGTAGCGTCTCCGGAATGGCGTCATCGGCAAACAGGGCTTCGCCATAGCCAGGAAATTCCGGCGCGTCGCGGCCGGGCGCATTCATGCGCTCAACCCAGCGCGCAACCTCTGGTGCAGCCCGGCGCATCAGGTTGGCCGGGGCGGGGTCGCGTCCAAGGTGGGCGAACAGAGGTGCAATCAGCCCATAGTCAGCAGCGGTCGGGTGCCCGCCCAGTACATAGGGATGCGCCTCGCAATGGGCGGCAAACAGGCCAAGGAATTCTGCGTAGGAGGCTTCGATCTCGGCAAAGCTTTCCGGGATGACTCCAAAGATCATAGCAGCCTGCCGCATCCGGCCCGCGCCGCGCTCATAGGCAGCATCTTTATCCGCCCGCGTCGCACCGGCAGCCAGAGCATTGCCGAATTCCTTGCGGATGAAATCGAGGTTTTGCTCGTCAAAATTCCAGCGATAATGCATGGCCGGGCGCAGGAGCCCCTCGCCGCCAAACAGTTCGAAGATCCGCGTGACGATGCCATGGCGCGGTGTGTCCGGATGCGCGGTCCAGGTGCCAAGTCCCCGTTCATCGAAGCGATCAATGATTGCAGCGCCGTCCTGCAGGATCTCGCCCTCTGGCGTCTCGACCACGGGGATAATGAAGCGCCCGACGGCCGGCATGATCCGCCCTCGAAACTGCGGGTCAGACGCGGCGCGCTCTTCATACGCGATGCCCTGCGTGCGCAGGTAGGCGCGCACTTTGCCCGTATAGAGCGAGGCAGGCATGCCATAGAGGGTGTGGGTCATGTCGCGGCCTCATAAACGGGTTGGAGTTGCAAGCGGAAAGTGGTCCCGGCTGCGCCTGATCCGGCCAGCGTTAGCTCTCCACCCATGGACCGGGCCAGATCGCGGGCAATGACAAGGCCGAGCCCTGTGCCGTCCTTGCGTGACGATGCGCTGAACGGCTTGAAGAGGTTCTCTCGCGCGCGCTCCGGCAGGCCAGGGCCGGTGTCTGCAATGTCCAGCGCGCCGGATTCATAGCGAACTGTCACCCGGCCGCCGCCATCCATCGCCTGCGCCGCGTTGCGGATCAGGTTCGCACAAATCCGGTGCAGGTGATCTGGATCGGCCTGCGCCTGCGCGCCGTCTGCGATGAGATTGTCAAAGGCAACGCTCGGATGCGCAGCCAGGGCTTCAAATGCCGCTTCGTCCAGCGCTGCTTTCAACGGCAGCGGAGCCAGTGCCGCCGCAGGCGTTTCCGCCTTGCCATATTGCAGCGTGTCCGCCGCCAGTTTCAGCGCCCGCTCAATGGCCCGTTCCATCCGGGGCAGGCCGCGCTGCACTCTCGGATCTTCAGACCGCGTAAGCGTATCCGAGACCAGCTGGACCGTCGCCAGCGAGTTGCGCAGGTCGTGATTGATCTTGGCGACCGCTTCGCCGAGGTCAGCCAATCGATCGCGCTGGCGGAAACTATCGGAGACGGCCCGTTCCATGTCGGACAAAGCGTTCTGAGCCCTGCCAATCTCGTCCCGGCGGGGGGTCGGCTCAAGCCGGCGCGTCCAGGATCCCGGATCATC
>JBCBWQ010000075.1:0-11075 GCA_039817025.1 Pseudomonadota bacterium
GGATCGGCTTCACCGACGGACTCGTGCGGTTCTCTGTCGGCATAGAAGCCGCCGAAGACCTTGTCGCTGACCTGAAACAGGCCCTCGACAAGGTATGATCACTGCAGCGCTCGGCGATTAGCCGCCGAGTGCGTAGACGAGTGAAATCCGTGTCGCAGTGTCCGTGTCCTCAAATCCCATCGGCGGGTTGGTGTCATGACGGACATCAAAGGAGAAACGCGCTGAAAGAGCATCGGAGAGTGCGGCGGTGATGGCCACGACATTGCCAATCTGCGTCGATTCCTGAGCGTACAGAATTGATGTGGTGTTCGTGAAGGTGACATTGTCATTGAACGCGTACGAATAGTCCGATGCGCCTATGAAGGCGACGGATTCTTCAGTCATGCCCTCGATGGCCGGTGTCACCACGGCACCGGTTTCGTCGAGGACCGTCGCGAACGGACGAACCTCATCAATCTTGAAACCTGGACCACCCTCTACAGACCAGGCGAGGGTATCGCCTTTGAAGATGTGATAGCCAAGACCGCCGCCAACAAAGGTGCGGCTTTCAAAGCCTGAGAATTCGTCGACTTCGTAGGATGTGCGACCGAATGCGTACAGCTTCTCGCTCAAGTCGCGATCCACTTGACCGGCGAGGAAATAGCGATTTCGGCTTTCGATGCCATCAAGTTCACCATAGTCGGCAACAAGCTCAACACCCGTCGTCCAGAGGCCGACCTTGCGGGCAGCATTCACTCCAATGCCGAGGTCTGTGGTTTCGGTGTTTCCCGTCGTTGTTCCGGCGCTCAGGGATCCTTCGCCGGTCCAGCCATCTTCGCTAACGTCTTGGGCAAACGCCGGTGACGCGATAATCAGGCTGGTTCCAACTGCAATTAGCATTGATTTCATTACATAAACTCCATGTTCGGTGCGCGTCCCACGCCGGCGCTGATGAGTGTGATTTGCGGCGTGAACGTGGCATGACTGGTGGGTGCAAAGATCTGTTGCAATGCAGCAACACAGCCCCTTGCCTTCAGGCCTTTGAGGCGCCACGCAAGACGCATGACACGCATTGAAGACCTTTCCCGCGAAGACGAAGCCGCCATTGAGCGCCTCCACGACGCCGCCACTGCCATGACAGATCAGACCGTCGCCTGGTCACGGCACAACACAGGCAGCTGGAATACCGATGGATTGAAGGCGTTCGCCCCAACGCTCGCCGATGCATTCGCCGGGCTCGATGCCAGCGTTCGGCTTCAGACTGCCAAGCCGTTCGAGGCTGTGACGCCGAAAGGTGAAACCGAGTCCATCGAGACGGGACCGATCCTGCGGGTTGAGTCGCGACCCGATGCACCGGTGCAAGTCGTAATGAGCGGTCACTATGACACGGTGTTCCCGCCGGGCACATTTGAGGCGGTAACAGATCTTGGAAACGGCCGACTGAATGGTCCTGGCCTTGCGGACATGAAAGGCGGGCTGAATGTGATGCTCGCTGCGCTTCAAGCCTTTGAGGCTGGGCCTTTGAAAGACACGCTCGGCTACAAGATCGTTGTCACCCCCGATGAGGAGATCGGCAACTTCGCCAGCGCCGATGCACTGACAGAGGCTGCGCAATCCGGCGCGCTTATTGGGATGACCTATGAGCCGTGTATGGAAACCGGAGCCATGTCGGGCGGCCGGAAAGGGTCAGCCGTTTACGATATCGTCCTGCATGGCAAAGCCGCCCATGCCGGACGCGCAAAGGAGGAGGGTCGAAGCGCGGTCGAGGCCGCTGCAATGATTGTCGTGGGCTTGGAAGCCCTGAACGGCCAGCGTGAAGGCGTGACCTTCAATGTGGGCAAGATTGATGGCGGCGGCGCTGTAAACATTGTTCCTGATCTTGCCGTGGTGCGATTTGGAGCCCGTGCGCCGGACGCTGAAACAGCGGCATGGGCGCAGGCGCAAGTTGAAGCCCTCCTTGCAAGGGCGCTCGATCGGCCCGGAATTTCTGGCCATGTCCATGGCGGCTTCTACCGCCCGCCCAAACCGCGCAATGCCGCCCAGCAGGCCTTATTCGATGCCGTCGCTGGCACGGGTCGTGCGCTTGGTCTGGAGATGGAATTCGTCGATACGGGCGGCGTGTGCGAAGGCAACAACATCTTTGCTGCCGGCGTACCTAATGTGGATACGCTCGGCGTTCGCGGTGGTCGTATCCATTCCAGCGAAGAGTTTGTCGAAACAGACAGTTTTGCGGAACGGGCGAGCCTGTCGGCACTGATGCTGAACCGGCTTGCCGATGGCCGTATCGATGCCGCGAAGATCAAGGCGTTGATGCCATGAGCGCGTTCCTAATGCGTCCGTCTTGCGCGGGCGATTTCGACGCAATGATGGACTTGGCGGAGTTGTCTGGCCCGGGATTTACGAGCTTGCCCGTCAACGATGACCTCATTCGCTCGCGCCTCGAAAAATCTGAGAAAGCCTTCGCCGGTGATCTCGAACAGCCTGAATACGGCAAATACCTGATGGTCATGGAGGACCATCACAGTGGGGACGTGGTTGGTTGTTCGGCTGTGAAAGCGGGCGTTGGGATCGACTATCCCTTCTTCAATTATCGCATCATCACGCTGGCACAGGCGAGCCTTGCCGCCGATCGCCGGTTCGATATGGACGCGCTTGTGCTGACCAATGAGTTTGTCGGCTACACGGAAGTCGGAACCTTGTTCCTTAAACCGGAAGCGCGCGGCGGCGGGGCTGGGCGCCTGGCCGCGCAGTCACGCTACATGCTCATGGCGGCGGCACCGAACCGGTTCGGAGACAACGTCCTCGCCGAGCTTCGAGGCGTTGTGGACGGCAATGGCGACACGCCCTTCTGGGATTGCCTGGGCAAGCACTTCTTCCGCATGACCTTTCCGGAGGCTGATTACCTGTCTGCTGTGTCGGACAATCAGTTTATCCTCGACCTGATGCCCAAATATCCGATTTATATCGATCTCTTGCCGCCCGAGGCGCGAGAGGTGATTGGACGATGTCACGCCGATGGGGTGGGTGCGATGAAGCTGCTCGAGTGGGAAGGGTTTCGCTTCGAAAAGACGGTAGATATTTTCGACGGCGGTCCGCTGGTGGCAGCCCCGCGCGCACAAATTCGCACGATCCGTGAGAGCCGCACCGTGACCCTCGAGGCCGGCGACGTCGCGGGAGACGGCGCGGGCGTCGATGCGCTAGTGAGTTCGAATCGCCTTCCGGATTTTCGCGCCACCCACGCGCGCGGCCATGTTGGCGCTGACGAGACCTTCGTGGTTGCCCCGGAGACATTCGATCGTCTTGCAATCAAGCCTGGTGACGGTGCCCGCATCTGGATTCGGAGCAAGTGATGGACAAGCATGTTTATGTGAACGGGCGTTGGACCGCCGGAGACGGCCCGGCCTTTGAAAACCACTGTCCGGCAACAGGAGACATTGCCTGGTCAGGCAGGGCCGCGTCTGCCGTGCAGGTTGGCGCAGCAATCGCCGCAGCCCGCGGGGCATTTCCGGCCTGGGCCGGCACTCCGCAACACGACCGGACGCGAGTTCTGGAACGCTACGCCGAGGAGATCGATAAGCGGACCGATGCGATCGCAGAGGCTATCAGCCGCGACATGGGTAAGCAGCTTTGGGAGTCCAGGGGCGAAGCGGGCGCGATGAAAAACAAGGTCGCGATCTCAATCGCCGCACAGGTTGAGCGGGCCGGAAATCGCTTTGACGAAACCGCGTTCGGATCGGCACACCTGACGCACCGCCCGCACGGTGTCATGGCCGTGTTCGGGCCATTCAACTTTCCAGGCCACTTGCCCAACGGTCACATCGTTCCGGCGCTCCTTGCGGGCAATACGTGCGTGTTCAAGCCCTCCGAGCTCGCCCCTTCGGTTGCCGCGATCATGGTTGAGGTGTTCGAAGCGGCGGGTTTGCCTGAAGGTTGTTTGAATGTTGTCCATGGTGGGCGCGATACGGGAGCAGCGCTTCTCGATGCGGACATCAACGGCTTGCTTTTCACGGGGTCAGCTAAGACTGGAACCTATTTCCACAAGCATTTTGGCGGGCGACCTGAGGTCATCCTCGCGCTTGAGATGGGCGGTAATAATCCGCTGATTGTTTGGGACCCAGCCGATGTGGACGCCGCTGCGGACATTGCCGCGCAATCTGCCTTTTTCACCACGGGCCAGCGCTGTTCCTGTGCACGCCGGGTTATCCTGCCCGAGGGGGCGTTCGGTGATAAGGTCGTAGAGGCCATTGTTGCACGCGCCGAAGCGTTGACCATCGGGGCCTGGACGGAGGACGCGGCCTTCATGGGGCCGCTTGTCTCTGAATCAGCCGCGCGAGGTGCCGAAGAGTTTCAAGACAGGCTCGAAAGCAAAGGTGCGAAACCAATCAGGCGGATTGAGCGCCTTGAGCGGGGGCACGGATTTGTTTCAGCAGGCGTGATTGACGCAACCGATGCAGATGTGCCCGACGAGGAATTGTTTGGACCGCTGATGCAGGTCATCCGCGTGCACGATTTCGAGACCGCCATTGCGCGTGCCAACGCCACCAAATACGGCCTCTCCGGAGGTCTTGTGAGCGATGACGATGCGCTCTGGCTACGGGCCCATTCACAGCTTCGCGCCGGCATTCTCAATCGCAATCGTCCCACAGCGGGCGCTGCCTCCAACATGCCGTTTGGCGGGCCTGGTTTGTCAGGGAACTATCGACCGGGTGCCTACTACGCTGCTGACTATTCAGCCTGGCCTCAGGCAAGCCAGGTTGCCGATAGGGCGGTGCGTCTCAAAGCGACGGGGTTTCCGGAGTAACGCTCTAGAACGGGTTGGGCGTGTAGCCTTCCCGTGCAAGTTCAGCGTGGGCCGTCATGGCTGAAACGGAAAGCATTACACCCGGCAACAGGTCATCCTTGTCAAAGCCCCGATAGGCCGCAGTTTGTCCGCAGACGATGATTTGAGCGCCGTTATCGAGAAGGGCCTCAACCAACGCGGCCTGTGGATTGGTTTCGCCCTTTGCTGGCTGCAGGAGGTCTAGCGCCGCAGACCCGTGGACGACGATCGCCGGCTGAATGTGCTCGGCGGGAACACCAGACCCAGCGAGTTGATTGATGAACCGAGCGACTGTCTCAAACCTCCGATTCAGCGCGCCGTCCTTGGCACCTTTGGCAATATCGAAGGCCACCCTGTATTCGATCTCGGGATCTGGCAGTACAGCGCCGTCGACGGCTGCCCATGGGCCGAACGCTTCAATGGCAGGGCCAGGCTTGAAAGCTTCTGGCCAGTCCTGTGCAGTCGCAATCGGGGTCAGCGCCAAAACGGCCGAGGCGATCAAAATCAATGGTTTCACGAACTTGGTCTCCACGGGTAACTTCGCAGAAGCCTAGACCGAAATAGCCGAGCTTCCCAGTGGCACTCAGCCGGTGTAGGCGAGCAGGATGAGCGAAGCTTTTGAAGTCAATTTCGATGGCCTGATCGGCCCCTCTCACAATTATGGCGGATTGTCGGATGGCAATCTCGCTTCAAGCGCCAATGCTGGTGATGTCTCGCACCCACGAGAGGCCGCGCTGCAGGGGCTTGAGAAAATGCGGATCATGGTCCGTGCGGGCCTTGCCCAGGGCGTTCTGCCGCCGTTGCCGCGCCCCAGCTATGATCTCCTTGTCGCCACTGGTTTCGGTGACCGGGGTGAAGACATGGTGACCGCGGCCGCTGACCATGCACCGCAGCTGCTCAAGGCTGCGTATTCGGCCAGCAGCATGTGGACCGCAAACGCCGCTACCGTATCCCCGTCAGCCGACACAAGGGATGGCCGGCTTCACCTGACGCCAGCCAACCTGTCCACCATGCTCCATCGCTCCATTGAGCATCCGGACACGACGGCAACGCTGCAGGCCATCTTTGCCGATCAGGACTGTTTCGCCGTGCATGCGGCGCTGCCAATGCACGCAGACTTTGCTGACGAAGGCGCAGCAAACCACGTCCGGCTTTGCGCCGAGCACGGCGCGCCAGGCGTTGAGCTGTTTGTCTATGGCCGCGAGGCTGGTGGCGTGCAAACCGGAACCTTCCCCGCAAGACAAACCCTGATTGCCAGCCAGTGCATCGCGGGGTCCCACGGCCTCGATCACCACCGCACCGTCTTTGCCCAGCAATCGGCGCGGGCGATTGATGCCGGGGCGTTCCACAATGACGTTGTTTGCGTTGGCGCGCTGGACACGCTGTTTTTCCATGAGCTCGCGTTCGCGGACACCGAGGCAACGCTTTCTGATCTGGAGCGCGCGGCCGAGGGACGGTTCGCGCTCAAACCCGTCATGGTTCCTGATGTAGACGTGCCCATCGCGGATGCGATCTCCAGCTACCTGTTCAATTCGCAACTCTTGGCCATGCCGGGCGAAGACAGGCTCGTCCTTGTCGCGCCGACAGAGACGCGGGACACCCCGTCCACCAAGGCGTTTTGCGACGGACTCACATCGGGGAACGGACCGATCGGAGAGGTCCGTTACGTCGACGTGCGCCAGAGCATGCGAAATGGGGGAGGACCCGCCTGCCTGCGCCTGCGCGTGGTTATGACGGAGCGCGAACTTGCCGCTGTTCACCAGGGTGCGTTGCTGGACGAAGACGCCATTGGGGCGCTTCAGGACGTTGTTTCTCGAACCTATCGCGAAACGCTGTCCCCGTCTGAACTCGCCGATCCGGCTTTTGCCGAAGAGTGCCGCGTTGCCCGCGAGGCTTTGCTGGACGTTTTGGAGCTTGGGGAACTCGCCTAGCGGCCAATTCACCGCGCGTTTAGTCTGCCAAAGGTGATACAGCCAGGTCGCCAAACATCAGATCGAGATTCAAATTCGTCATCTGAGTGACGAGCATCTGCTGCGCCATCATCTGATTCATTTGCGCATTGAGGCGCTCAATCTTGAATTCTGCTGCGCGTTCGAAAAGCTCCAACTGCTTATCAAACGAAGCCTTGGCGATTTGGTCGCGCCGTTCGGGTTCGAACACCGTCTGCGAATCAATGGTGCCAGCATCAAGCATCAGCCACGTAATCCCGCCCCAGGCTTCAAAAACCGATTTGGGCATTGCGATCGCATAGAGATCAAAAGTATCGCTACCAGCCGTTTGCTTCACCGTCATGAAGAGGATTGCAGGCACGCCTTCGATTTCTGTGTTTGCAAGTCCGGCGCGAAGATCAGCTCTGTAAGCGCTTGCCCAGACCTCGATGGGCTCAAGGCGCATCGGCGTGTCCAGGGTCAAGCCGACATCCTTGAGCAGGTCCAGAACCGCTGCGTCATGGTCGTAGACGTTGTAGTCTGGACCAGTACGCGCGACCGTCGCACGTGGGGATAGCGGATCGCCGGGCGAGTGAAAGACCCAGCGGTCTTCTATGACGGGCCGAGTCCAGCTTCCGACCGCCGAGGGCATTGGCAAAGCGCCGTTTTGTTCTGCTGCGCCAGGTTGCATGCCCATGGCACATAAAATGGCGAATGCGACGAGCGCGGTCCGAATCATCTGAAGCTCCCCATCCTCAAAGTACGAAGGCAAACCCACCAGCGTGGCAAAAATACGCCTAGCTTCTGAAGCGGATACGCTCGCCATTCCGGGTTTCTTCTGGCCCAAGCATCGGCGCGATAGCAGCGGCGACATCTTCTGCAGGAGGGAGCGTCATTGGATCCTCCCCCGGCATAGCGTCCGCGCGCATGGTGGTGCGCGTTGCTCCCGGATCAAAAAGGTTGATGCGCAAGGCCATGTCCCGGTTTTCGTCGGCCCAGGCCATGACCAACCCTTCAAGCCCCCATTTCGACGCTTGATACGGCCCCCAGAAGGCGCGCGGTCTTGGCACCACACCCGACGTCAGGAAAACCGCGCGCGGCGCTTCTGAACGGCGAAGCAAAAGGTCAAAGGCGCGGATCAGTCGAAAGTTGGCCGTCAGGTTCACTTCGATTGTCTCTTCGAAGCTGCGGGGGCCAATCGTCTGGAGCGGACCGAGCACCCCAAGCACGCCGGCATTGCCCAGAAGACCATCGAGACGTTCGAAGCGCTGGTTGATGGCAGCAGCGAGCGTGTCGATCGCGCTGGCATCTTTCAGGTCCAAGGGCACAAGCGTTGCGGAGCCGCCATCAGACTTGATTGCGTCGTCGAGGTCCTCAAGGGCTTTCTTCGAGCGGGCAACCGCGACGATGTGATGCCCATTGCGCGCCAGGTGAAGCGCAGTCGCGCGGCCAATACCTCGCGATGCCCCTGTGATGAGGGTGATGCGTTTGTCGGTCATGGCAGCCTAGTATTCGTCGAGGAAGGAGAGCTGGCGTTCCTTGGCGCTCTCATCATTGTCGTGATCGGTCAGCTTTGTGGGATAGCTGCCGGTAAAGCAATGGTCTGCGTAGTGCGGATCGTCCTCGCGCCGGGGGCGGCCTTCAATAGCCTGGTACAGACCGTCCACGGATAAGAAACCGAGGCTGTCCACTTTGAGTTTTGCGACCATGGCGTCGTTATCGAGGTTTGCCGCCATCAACTCGTCTTCGTCGGGCATGTCGATGCCGTAAAAATCCGGGTGCTTGATCGGTGGGCTGGCCGACCTGAAGTGGACCTCCTTCGCGCCGGCATCGCGAACCATTTGGACGATCTTTTCAGAGGTGTTTCCGCGAACGATGGAGTCGTCAACGAGGATGACGCGCTTGCCATCGAGCACGGCTCGGTTCGGCGAGTGCTTCTTTGAGATCGACGTTTTTCGGCCGAGCTGGGTCGGCTCGATGAAGGTCCGTCCGACATAGTGATTGCGGATAATTCCGAGCTGGAAGGGCAGGCCGGACTGTTCGGCAAAGCCAATCGCCGCTGGAACGCCTGAGTCGGGGACGGGCACAACCACATCTGCGTCAACAGCCGTTTGCTTGGCCAGTTCATGGCCCATGCGCCGACGCACTTCATAGACAGACCGGCCCTGAACGATCGAGTCCGGGCGGGCGAAGTAGACGTATTCAAATACGCAGGGGCGAGCAGGGCGCGGCGGAAACGCACGGAAGCTTTCTACGCCGTCCTCTGAAATCACGACAACCTCGCCGTTCTCGACTTCGCGAACGAACGTGGCTCCGATGATGTCGAGTGCACAGGTTTCGGAGGCGAGCACATAGGCGCGGCCGAGCTTGCCAAGTACAAGTGGGCGAAGGCCCACCGGGTCGCGTGCTCCAATCAGTTTCTTGTTGGTCAGCGCCACGAGCGCGTATCCGCCCTCAATTTCCATCATGGCGTCGATGATCCGGTCCACGATGCGGTCGCGCGTTGAGCGGGCGACAAGTTGTATGACAACTTCAGTGTCCATGGTGGACTGGAAGATTGCGCCGTCTTCGATCAGTTCCTGACGCTTCTGCCGGGCGTTGGTGATGTTGCCATTGTGCGCCATCGCCACGCCTCCGGTGGAGAGGTCTGCATAAATCGGCTGGATGTTTCGGCGGGCTGGCTTGCCCTGCGTGGAGTAGCGGTTGTGCCCAATCGCAGCGTAGCCGGGCAGACGCTCTGGCAGATCCTTCCCGGTGAAGCTGTCGCCGACCAGGCCCATGTGCCGTTCATTGTGGAAGCGGCCGTCAAAGCTGGTAATTCCGCAGGCTTCCTGTCCGCGATGTTGTAAGGCGTGGAGGCCAAGGGTTGCCAGGATCGACGCTTCTGCGTGGCCGAAAATACCGAAGACACCGCATTCTTCGCGGGGCTTGTCGTCGTCATGGTCCCAGATCATCGACAAACCCTCCGTAGGCTTACGAGTGCGACCTACTCCCGTTCGGTCAATTCTTCAACGGGTATCGCTGTTTTCACATCATCTGCGATGAGCGGCGCGTTGGTCTGGACGTAAGCCGAAATCGCACGGAAGGTAGGATAGGTGCCGCCATCCTGAATCCAATCTGGAATATCCTCGCTGTCCATGGCCACGTTGAGCAGCAGGACGAAGAAGACAACGGCGATTGCGCCGCGGGCCGCGCCGAAGATGCCGCCGGCGACGCGGTCCATCATACCGATGCCGTCGAGGCCCTGAATATTGCGGGACAGTCTGGCACCGAACCACGCGATGATGGCGTAAACGACGATGAACACGACGACGACAACAAACAGCGTCGGCAGCCATTCTGGCGTGCCCTCACCAAAGAACGCCGCAACAGGGTCGCCGAGATAGCGCTGGGCCACGAATGCGCCAGCCATGGCACCGATGAACGCACCAAGCGTTGCCAGCTCCCGCATGAAGCCCCGCGCAAAGGCCATCAGGGCTGACAAAAGAATCAAAACGACGGCGACAGCGTCGAACGCGGTTATGGCTTCACTCATCTACAGTCTCCGGTGCAAGCACAGCGACGAGATCGACTAGGCGCGGGATGGCGGTAATGGTCAACCCGTCAACAGCGGCTGGACTGCCATCGGGCACATACGCCCGTTCAAAGCCGAGACGAGCGGCTTCCTTCAGTCTCTGTTCCATACGCGCCACCGGCCGCACTGCGCCCGAAAGCGCAACTTCTCCAAAAAAGACCGACCGGGCCGGGGCAGGCGAGTCGGCGATCGAGGTCAGCAGCGCAGCCGCCGCCGCCAAATCACCCGCAGGCTCTCCAATTCGGTATCCGCCGGCAACGGACAGGTAAACATCGCGCCCGGCCAGCGTGACTCCGCAGCGGGCTTCAAGGACGGCCAGCAGCATCGCCAGCCTTGCGCCATCCCATCCAACCACCGAACGACGCGGCGTCCCGTAGGCTGAATTCGCCACCAGCGCCTGTACCTCCGCCAGGACTGGTCGCGAGCCTTCCATTGCCGCGAAGACTGCTGCGCCGCCCGATGCGTCTCCGTCAGCAGACAGAAACAATGCTGAGGGCTCTTTCGCTGGCGCAAGGCCGAACTGGTGCATCTCGAAGATGCCGATTTCATCGGTTGGCCCAAATCGATTCTTAACGGCGCGAAGGATGCGGAACTGATGCCCGCGTTCGCCCTCGAAATAGAATACGGTATCGACCAGATGCTCGACCACGCGCGGACCGGCGATCTGGCCTTCCTTGGTTACGTGGCCGACCATGACGAGCGCCGCATCCGATTTCTTCGCCCAACGCGTAAGCTCCTGTGCGCAGGCGCGAACCTGAGCAACTGAGCCTGGCGC
>JBCBWQ010000076.1:0-10999 GCA_039817025.1 Pseudomonadota bacterium
GTGGCGGTGGATTCTGATCCCGCTCACTATCCTGATCGTGGTGGCGACATCCTACGGTGCGTCCACACTCAAATTTGCCGGCGATTACAGAGTTTTTTTTGGAGCGGATAATCCCGACTTCATCGCTAACGAGCAGGCCCAGGGCACGTTTGGAAAGCCGGACAATGTGGCTTTCGTGCTCATCCCCAATGATGGCGATATCTACACCGACGAGACGCTGCGAGCAGTGCATATGCTAACGGAGCGGTCCTGGTCGTTGCCCTATGTGTCGCGCGTCGACAGCCTCTCCAATTTCCAGAACACGGTGGGCGAGAAGAATGATCTCATCGTCGAAGACTTGCTTTGGAGCACCGATGAGCTGTCACCAGAGCGGATCGGCTATATCGAACAGGTCGCCACGACTGAGCCCCTGATAAATGGCTTCGTTGTCTCCCGCGACGGCCAAGCGACCATCGTCAATGCCGTTGTCCAGATCTCCGCCGATGTGCAATCGGCCGCATCGACGGTCGCCGCAAAGGCGCGCGAGATCCGCGCCGAAGTGCTGGAAGCCTTTCCGGGCAACACGATCCATATCACGGGCGTGGCAAGCCTCAGCGCTGCGTTTGAGGAGGCGGGAGTGCGCGACAGCTCGACGCTTATCCCGCTCGTCTATGTCTTTATCCTCGTCGTGATGTTCATCGCGCTACGCTCCATCAGCGCTGTGTTTGCCAGCCTCATGGTGATCGCCCTGTCGACGCTTGTGGGCGTTGGGATTGGCGGCTGGACGGGTGTTCAACTCACCCCGATATCCCTGTCGGCGCCGACCATCATCCTCACCATCGCTGTGGCCGACGCGATCCACCTCATCTCGGGCATCCGCACGAAGATGCGTGATGGATTAAGCAAACGAGACGCGATCATTGCCTCAACGGGCCTCAACTTCACGCCGATCATGATCACGTCCGTGACGACGATTGTCGGCTTCCTCACCCTCAATTTCTCCGACAGCCCGCCCTTCCACCACCTTGGAAACATGTCGGCGGCCGGCATCTTCGCAGCCTGGATCCTGTCGGTGTCCTTCTTGCCAGCCCTGCTCTCGGTCCTGCCGCTGAAGTTCAAGGCGGGCAGGGCGGGGGCAGAGCGGGTCGAGCTAACCGACCGCATGGCCGAATTCGTGATCGGGCGTCCCAAGCAAGTTCTAGCGGGCACGCTGGTTTTCTGCCTGGCGGCCACGGCGATGATCCCAACCATGCAGCTCAACGACCAATGGTCGGGCTATTTCGGCAAGTCGCTGGAGTTTCGCCAAGCCCTGGACGCGACTGAACCTTATTTCGGCTCAGACCAGGTCGAGTTTGTGCTGGATCCGGGCCGGCCGGGCGCTGTGGTGGACCCTGGGTTCCTCGAAACGGTGGATGCGTTCGCCGAATGGCTGCGCACGCGGGATGAGACGGCGCATATCTTCTCGATCTCCGACATCATGAAGCGGGTGAACGAGAATCTGAACGCCGACGACCCGGCCTTCTATCGCATCCCCGATGACCAGACCCTGGCAAGCCAATATCTCCTCGTCTACGAACTCTCGCTGCCCTATGGCCTCGACCTCAATGACCGTGTGGACATTGACCGCCAGTCCACCCGCGTCACTGCCACGATGCAGGATATCTCCACCGGCGACACCAAAGTGTTCCTCGCCGACGCCGAGGCCTGGTGGGCGGAAAATGGCAACGGGTTCGGTTACACCGCAACGGGCTCAAAGGTGCTGTTTTCTTTCGTCGCTGAGCGAAACATCGAAGCCATGTTCGAGGGCGCGGCCTATCTGATCCTGGCGATCTTCATCATCCTGGCCGTCGCATTCCGCTCCCTGGCCGTTGGTGCGATTTCGCTCCTGCCCAATGCCCTGCCGATCCTGACCACGTTCGGGATATGGGCGCTGCTTGTGGGCACGGTCGGCTTCTCGGTCGCCGCCGTAGGCGCCGTTGCCGTTGGCCTGGTGGTCGATTTCACGGTGCATTTCCTCTCGAAATACCTGCGCGCGCGACGCGAGGATGGCCAGACCATTGGGGATTCGGTGCGCTATGCCTTCCGCACGGCGGGAGCGGCGATCTTCGTCACCACCATCATCCTGGCGGCAGGCTTCGCTGTTCTCGTGACCTCCAGCTTCAAGCTGAATGCGGACCTCGGCCTGCTGACGGCGCTGGCCGTGGTCTTCGCCATGCTGATCAATTTCCTTCTGCTGCCCAGCCTGTTCCTCACCTTCGGCAAGCGCGGCGAAGGCGACGTGGCGGTGCGAACGCCCAAATCCTTGCCCGCCGAATAATCCTCCCAGACCCGCAAAAAAGGAGACACACAATGTCAGTGTTCAAATCCACCCTCGCAGCCCTCGCCATGGTCACGCTCGCCGCGCCCGGGCTCGCCCAAACGCCTCAAGAGAAAGGCTTTGCCATCGCTCAGCGCAACGATCTGTCCGACGCAGGCTTTGCCACCTCCAGCGTCGAGCTGACCATGACGCTGGCCGACCCAAGTGGGCGCACCACGAGCCGCGAGCTGCGCATTGATACCAAAGAAAAACAGGGCGAGGGCAATGGCGACAAGGCCGTAACCTTTTTCTACTCGCCGCGCGATGTGGAAGGCACGGCCCTCTTGACCCACACAAAGGTGCTCGACAGCGATGACCAATGGCTTTTCCTGCCGGCGCTGAACCGCGTGAAGCGCATTTCGTCCTCCAACAAGTCCGGACCATTTGTCGGCTCTGAGTTTTCCTTCGAGGACATCGCTGGCGCAGAGCTTGGCAAATATGAGTACATCTATTTGGAGACGGTCACCGAAAATGGGATGGAGCTCGACAAGCTCGAATGTATCCCGGCCTATGAACGCTCAGGCTATTCCAAGATCCACTGTTTCTTCGACACCGACGTCTTCCAGGCCCGCAAATTCGAGTTCTTCGACCGCGGCGGGCAGCACCTCAAAACCCTCATTCTGGACGACTACCGCGAATATGAGGGCGGCGTCTGGCGCCCCCATGTCCAGACCATGACGAACCACATCACAGGCAAAACCACCGTGCTGGAGTTCGGCGACTGGACGTTCGGCCTGAACCTGGATGAGCGCGACTTCGAACCCGAAGCCCTGGAACGGCTCTAGGCTCTGTCATGCGATCTGTTTCAATTTTCTTGGGCGCCGCGCTGTGCGGCGCCCTCCCGGCTGCGGCGCAGAGCTTTGATTTTCGCCCGGAAGTTGGCGTGGAATTGCGCCTCTTCCCCGATGATCCCCAATTTGCGGACCAGTTCGACTGCGCCCAGGGCGCGCTGATCCTCACCGGGGAAGGCCGCTGGCGCTCGCGCGACCGCGACACCCGCGTCCTGTTTGAGCCCCTGGTTCGCATCGACAGCCAGGATGATGAGCGCACCTATATCGACATCCGCGAGGCCAGCCTCTCCCACGAGGTGAACCGCGATTGGGACGTTCTGGTGGGTGTCTCCCAGATCTTCTGGGGCGTGGCGGAAAGCCGGAATGTGGTCGACGTGATCAACCAGTTCGACACGGTGGAAGACGTGGATGAGGGCAAAAAGCTTGGCCAGCCCATGGTGCGCGTGACACGGCGCTCCGACATCGGCACCTTCGAGGCGTACTACCTGCCTTACTTCCGAGAGCGCCTCTACCCGGGCGAAGAGGGCCGGCTGCGCACCTCACCCGTGATCAGCAATGATGTGGCGCGTTATGAGCGCGGCGGTGACGAATGGGCTGGCGATGTCGCGCTGCGCTACACCAACCGGTTCGGCGGCTTTGATCTGGGCTTGCACGGCTTCTACGGCACGAGCCGAAACCCGCGCCTGGACTTTAACCCGGCGACCGGCGAGCTGGAGCCATTCTACCCGGAACTCACCCAGGCCGGCCTTGACCTGCAATGGACGTCCGATGCCTGGCTCCTGAAGGGCGAAGTCGCGGTCGCCGACATGCTGGACCAGACAGTTATCAGCGCGGTCGGCGGGTTCGAATACACTTTCTTTGACGTGTCAGGTTCGGGCTGGGATGTCGGGCTGATTGGCGAGTATCTCAACGATGATCGCGACCAGGCGATCCTGCCGAACACGCTGTTTGAAAGCGATGTTTTCGTCGGCACCCGGATAACCCTGAATGATACTCAGGACACCGAATTCCTGGCAGGCGCCATCATCGACGATCAGACCGGCGGCGTCTTCGCCTCAGCCGAGATCCAGCGCCGGATTGGCGATACGCTATTGCTGGAGGTCGAAGCCCGCGCGTTTGCGGCTGAGGATGACCCATTCATTGCCGCGCTGGACGCCGACGACCATGTCCTTGTTCGGCTCACGCGTTATTTTTGAGGGACCCCATGACCCAATTTACGAAGAAATCCTTTGAACTCCTGATAGACCTTGCAGCAAACAATGAACGTGAGTGGTTCAAGGCGCATAAGGCGGAGTTTGACACTTGGTTGCTGGACCCGTTTGCTGAGACTCTGGAAGCAATCTCAAACCGGCTTGGGGCGTCCGATATGGACCTGCGCGGCGGAAAGAAAACCATGTTCAGGATGCACCGGGATGTGCGCTTCTCAAAGGACAAGTCGCCCTACAAAACCAATGTCTCTGGCCTGCTCTCGCCTGGCGGCGACAAGCGGGAAAACGAAGGATTCGCGTATCTCCAGCTCGATGCCGAAGGTGGGTTCGCGGCGGCGGGCCGCTACAACCTCAATCCCAAAGCGCTCGGACCAATCCGCGATCGCATTCTCGAAGAGCCGGACCAATTCGGTGAGATTCTGGACGGCCTGCGCGCAGACGGCCTCGACCTGGACCGCTCCATGAGCCTGTCCTCCATGCCCCGGGGATATGCCGAGCACAGCGAGCACCGGTTCGCCGGTGAACTGAAGCTCAAATCCATGATTGTGAGAGAGGATTTGCCAAAGTCAGCTTGGAAGAATGGCGAGGTGGTGGAGCGTGTTGCAGCACTCGGTCTGAACGCGCGGGCGTTCATCGGCTTTGTCTCGATCTGATGACGAAGCGCATCGACACCGAGAAATTTGCAAAGGTCGAAGTCACCTCAGCGGTAGAGCTTCGGCAATGGCTGGAGGCAAATCACGGCCAGCCAGGGAGCGTTTGGCTTGTGACGTTCAAGGCTTCCGCCCAAAACAAGTATATCTCTCGCGAGGCGGTTTTGGATGAGCTTGTCGCCTTCGGCTGGATAGATGGTCTGCGCCGAAAGCTGGATGAGCATCGCACCATGCAACTCATCTCACGGCGAAAGACCCAGCACTGGGCAAAGTCCTACAAAGACCGTGCCGCCAGGCTCATTGAAGAGGTCCGCATCGCGGCGCCGGGAATGGCATCGATTGAAGCTGGAAAAGCCTCAGGGCTGTGGACCTTCATGGATGATGTGGACGCGCTGATCTGGCCCGAAGCCTTGCACAAGGCCTTTGCCGGGCACCGAAGGGCAGAGGCCAACTTTGCTGAGTTCCCGCCATCGGCCAAGCGCTTTACACTCCGGTGGATCAAACTGGCGAAAACAGAAGCCACCCGCCAAAAACGCATCAAGACGACAATCGAACGTGCAGAGAAAGGCGAATTCGTTCCCGGCGTGCGAATGTCGTCCTGAGCCCTGATTTTGCGACAGGTTCGGGGGGATTGGCGGATGGCTTCAAGCGATCCGAAAAAAAATCGACACGATCCGCTAGTGATCCTCGCGGATTTAGGTCGTCACAGAGGACAGTCTAAGCAGTGCCGAACCAGACTCGCAGCCGGTCGTAGTTCACACAGCATGAGACAGAAACGAGGGCTGTCGGAGCGCATCATTCGGAAAAGGGTGCCCCCCTTTTGCCCTAGATTTCAGATTGAGCCAGTAGATGTGCAACCGGCAATCCATGGCCCTTTTGAGCCTGTCGCCGCGTCCTCGGTGAACGGCTTAAGTCGCCCTTTAAAGGACGCCCTTAGAGCTGGGATTGGAAAACACAAAATGATCACTGGCTTTGAACTCGGCCCTTTGCAATGAGTGATACTGGTGAGGTGGGGAGCCTTCATGACCCTCGAATCTATATATCTGCTGGCCGGCATTCTTACTGGGGTTGGTGTTTTGATTTCCCTGATTTTCGTTGGGATGCAGATCCGCGCGGCCACCACGCTTGCAAAGCTCGAAATCTCGGACCGCGTGATCGCGGTCCATCAGGACGTCATCAATGGCGTAATATCGGACCCCGTCATGGGCGCACCCATTCTGCGCGCCAATGCCGGACAGGAGGACTTCACAGAAGAGGAGTGGGGCTCGATATCATTTTTTGTCGTGAATATCTCCATGACGATACGCGGTGCACTGGATGCCAAGCGAAGAGGCTTGTTCGAACCGGAAGCGGAAGAGTTCGTCTGGCGGGCAATGTGCTACTATCTCAGCAAACCTGCTTATGCCCGTGCTTGGCGCTGGCACATTCGCTCGGGTATTTCTGGAAACGCGCTGGCCGAGGCGACGAATGCCGAATTCAACAAACGCTATCCAGAGCTGGCCGACACCTTGCGGGTCGATACCGCCAAAGCCCCGCCCTGTTCGCCCACGGATGAGGAGGAGCCGACATCATGACCCTCGAAACCATCTATTACATCACGCAGATCGTGGCAGTGTTGCTCGTTATCGGCTCGCTTCTCTTTGTTGGCATCCAAATCCGGGACAATTCGCGGGCACTCACTGACCAAAATCGCTGGAACCGAGTGTCAGCTATTTTGGGCGCGCAAATGGCCCACGCTGAACACCCGCACGTTCTGGAGGCGTTTAACAAAACCGCTCCGCAAGCATGGAAAGGCTTTATCACGGACCTCAGCCAGGCATGGGGCGTGACTTATTAAGACGCTCACATTGTTGCCTGGACCTAGGGCGTGTATCTGTGGACCCATTGGGGGGCAATACAGGTCCATGAAAACCAAGGCGGATGAGGCAGAACTGCGCAACATAATTCTGACTTGGTACACATTTGAGCCGATGAAACCCGTATCTGCGCACCCCGTCAGTCAGGCGCTGTATGACCCGGGCTTCAATGCCTGGGTGGAAGATATCCTGAAGTCGGCACCGGGGCATAATGCGCCCGCGCCGAAGGAACCCGACACATGACCCTCGAAACGCTTTGTAAGGATGAAGCGCCAGCGTCCTAAAAGTCGCGCCTTTAAGACGCTTGCACCGATTGGTTGGGTGACCGCCTTCGGCCATTTTGAGCCGTTCGTCGACGTTGTGTCGGTCGGCTGAAACGGGCGCATTTGGAGACATAAGCCCTAGTCTTATCCCATCCTTCCGATCCCGCTACGATAGTCCAACGCTTGGTGTTTCCTTTAAGACTTAGACAGTTTTCTGGTCTCGCAAAACCAACCCAAGGTACTAGTATGATGTTGAAACGATACAAATAGTTTAACACCACTTTAGCTTCGAAAGCGCTATGCTCTCAACATCGTTGGAGAGATTCATGCGAGTGAGAGCGACGGCATTTATCCCTCTGTTGGCCGCGGCGGCTCTGATTGCAAGCTGTTCAGGTGGTGGATCCGATCCGTCTCCACCCATGCCCGTCGAAGAGATGCAGCCCCCAGCGCCCCAACCGGCTCCACAGTCTCCACCGCCGCCGACCACACCGCCCCCTACGACGACACCTCCCACGACAGCTCGTTCTACAACAATCGTCGACGACGCGGTTGAGAGTTCCGGTTTTCTAGCGCTCGCAACGTTTGGGGCATCGCTCGAAGACACCGCAGCGGTCGTTGGCGTGGATCGAACGGACTGGTTGCGGGCAGAGTTCGACAAGCCGTTTCGGTCTCATCTCGACGAGATGATCGCAAAAGAAACTCGAGGTGATCAGCTATCGGTGCGCGAACATTCCCATCTCTTCTGGCGCGACGCGATCGACGCAGACGACCAACTCCGCCAGCGTATGGTTTTCGCCCTGTCGCAAGTCATCGTGATATCAAGCGGCGTTGGTGCTGAGAATACGAAATCGACGGCCTATTACCGCGACATTCTCGCCCGTCATGCTTTTGGCAATTATCGCGATTTGTTAGAAGACATCACGTACTCCCACGCGATGGCGCAGTATCTGACCTATCTAAACAATCGAAAAGGTGATGAACGATCGGGGCGCACACCCGATGAGAATTACGCCCGCGAGATAATGCAGCTCTTTACAATCGGTGTGGTTGAGCTCAATGCCGATGGGACGCCGAAACTGAATGCGCTCGGTCAACCCATCGAGACCTATGACAATGAGGACGTTGTTGGCCTTGCAAAAGTCTTCACCGGGCTTGGACGGCTAGGCACGGATTTCAAGAACTCTGATCCTGGTTCCCGCTATGCGCCGTTAAAGATCTTTCCCGGCGAGCACTCACCCCTGGAAAAGCGATTTCTCGGCACCACTATTCCGCAAAGTACCGATGCAGCCAGAAGTATCGACTTAGCGCTAGACACGCTGATCAATCACCCAAACACACCGCCCTTTATTGCGCGCCAATTGATCCAGCGCTTCACACGGTCTAGCCCATCCCCCGACTATGTATCTCGCGTAGCGGACGCGTTTGCGACAGGACGGTTCGAGGCGCAGAACGGAGCCGTCTTCGGTACGGGTCGGAGGGGCGATTTGGAAGCCATGCTCGCCGCCATACTCCTCGATGAGGAAGCGGATGCCAGTGGACCCGATTCAGCAAAGATCCGCGAACCAATATTGCGGTTTGTGCATTGGGCGCGGGCATTTGATGTCACCAACGCAGACGCCGAAAACGAGCAACAGCTTCGCTCAACGGCTGACCCGATTAAGTCACTCGGACAACAGCCCCTTGGAGCGCCGTCCGTATTTAATTTCTATCGGCCGGGATACATTGCTCCCGACAGCGAAACGGGTGCGCGCGGTCTGACTGCGCCAGAGTTTCAGATCGTGAACGAAGCCGCGACGGTGGGCTATGCCAACTTCATGTTCGACTTCGTTTTCAATCGCACGTCGGCCACCAATGGCAATCTGCGTACATTTGAGCCTGACTATTCCGATGAGATTGCGCTCGCCGCAGACCCGGGCGCCTTAGCCGACCGACTTGACCTCATTCTCCTTGGCGGTCGCATGCTGCCAGAAACCAGAGGCGCAATTGTCGAGGCTGTGTCTGCAATGCCGCTCGAAGGTGGGAATGATAGTGATGCGGTTGATCGCGCAAAACTCGCCGTGCTGATCGCCGTGCTTTCCCCAGAATTCGCGATAGACCCTTAGAGGTGCTGACATGGCTAACCTAACGCGCCGAAATCTCCTCCAGACCCTAAGCGCTCTTGGATTCGCGGGAAGTATGTCCAGCATGGGCCTTTTGAGCGCTCAGAAAGCGCATGCGGCCTCCACAATCGGCTACAAGGCGCTGGTCTGCCTCTTCTTCCAGGGGGGGCTGGATCACGCTGACGTCCTTATTCCCTATGATCAGAATAGCTATGACACGTTCGCTGGCTATCGCCCGGGCATTATAAACGCCCACGGAACTCGCCGTCGCAGGGATGCACTCCTGGAAATAGATACAGGCTTCGCTGACGGACGCCAGTTTGCCGTACCGCCCGAACTGGCAGGCATCAAAACCCTCTACGATAACGGTGAGGCCGCGATACTGGCGGGCGTCGGGCCGCTGATTGAGCCTGTCACCCGCGAAGACATGGAGGCCGCACGCGTCGCGCTCCCGCCACGACTGCACTCTCACAATGATCAGCAATCAACGTGGCAGACCTTCAGGACCGAGGGGGCACGGTTTGGGTGGGGCGGCCGGTTCGCAGACGCAATGTTGCGGGCCGATCCAGGCGCGGATCCCCTTTACGCTGCGATGACGACGGGGCTGTTGGATGTGTTTTTGTCTGGTGAGGTTGCGCGCCAGTTCCGCGTTGCTCCCGGCGGGCCGGACACTGTGAAGTTCCTCGGGCGCACCGGTTCGTTCGGAACAACGCAAGGTGACGACGAGGCTCGGGATGTGCTGCGGACCTACCTCCAACGCACGAAAACCAGCTCTGATAATCTTTACATGAGAGACATCGTCTCGGCCCAGGGACGTGCAATTCCAAATACCGAAAGATTCAAGTCAGCCTTGTCTAATGGCCTGGGGCTCTCGACCGTTTTCCCCAATACAGGGCTCGGCCGTCAGCTCTATGCCATCGCCGAGACCATCAGTATTCAAAGCGTACTGGGAAATAGCCGCCAAGTATTCTATGCGCGCATGGGTGGCTTCGATACGCACGCAAGTCAGGCCGCCAACCTCCCGGCCCTGCAAATCGAGATATCAGACGCGGTCCTGGCGTTTCGTCAGGCCATGTTCGAACTCGGCCGCTGGTCGGACACAACCCTTTTTACCATGTCCGACTTTGGCCGCACAGTCGTTGAGAATGGAAGCGGGACCGACCATGGCTGGGGCGGCCATCACGTTATTGCGGGCGGGTCCGTCAGGGGTGGTCAGGTCTATGGACGCCTTCCCGACAGTGACGTGGCAAGCAGTAGCTATACGCCGTTTCGAGGCCGCATGATCCCGACGGTCTCCGTTGACCAATACGCCGCAACGCTTGGGCAATGGTTTGGCCTCGATGACTCTGAATTGGATGCCATCCTGCCGAACATAGACAATTTCGATACCCGTACGATTGGGTTTCTTTGAAACCGGTCGCAGAGCGGCGCTCGCAGTCTACGAACCAAGTTCTAGCGTAACCTTGCAGTAGTTTATCCCCCAACTCAGCCGTCCGGGGGGGGGGACTGTTTTGGGCGCAATTGGAGACGTAAGGAATTAGCTCCTGTCCAGGTAAACTTGGCCCTAAGCAGGCAGTCGAATCTGAAGGCGCAATGTCTTCTTTCGGCGGCAAAGCAGCCGTTAGCCAACCGCCAATCAGATGGCAGTCACTCGCCAGAAGCGGACTGTCAGTCGAATTCGGCGAGAGGCTGTTCTGGGGCGAATTACCGTCGGTCAGATCAGTGCCGAACGGCGGCAAGGCGACCACAAGATGCCCTCGGGAACGGTGTTGGGACGCCGACGTCAACTGGTGCCGC
>JBCBWQ010000077.1:0-5662 GCA_039817025.1 Pseudomonadota bacterium
CCCATTTTCGGGGGAGCACTGAGGATCGTGCCTCCAGGAGCTTGCCCCATGTTGCGTTCAGGATTTGTCGTTTTGCTTGCCGGCTCGCTGGCTGCCGCGCCGTCAATTGCCGATGAAATCGAGGTTCAGCCGGGCCAATGGCGCTATGAAGTGGCGGCGAATATGGGGGGGTTGCCGATCACGGAAATGGGCGTTGACTGCGTGACACCACCCGAGGCAAGGCGCTCCCTGTCCCAGACCGCTGCAGCGCTGGGCAATGCTTGCACCATCAAGTCATCCCGCGCCATCAAGGACGGCTACGCCTTCACGCTGACCTGCGACGGTGCACTGAAGGGCGAAGTTGACGGCGAGGTCGTGACGGACGGTGAGCGGGCTGCGCTGAGCGGAACAGGCTGGGCGGGCGCGCCGGAAAATGCGGTGGTCATCACCGGGTCCGCCGAGCGCGTTGGCGAGACCTGTAACGGCTAATCGAGCACGTCGCTCGCCGGCAGGCCGCTTTCCTTCCGGGATACAAACCGGCTTTCAAATGCCACGATCAGGCAGGCCGCAATAATGACGACCGCGCCGGCGTAGAGCCGCCAGCCGGGCACTTCGGCAAAGAACACCGCTCCGATCAGCGCCGACCAGATGAGCGCGGTATACTCAATCGGTGCGAGTTGTTGAGCCGGCGCGCGGGCATAGGCCAGGGTGAACATCCACCAGATCCCCATGCCAAAGAGCCCGATGGCCGCGAGGATGGGAAATTGACCGGGCTGCGGGATTGTCTGAACGCCGGTCACACCCAACAGGTTCAGCCCCACGATGAGCGTGACCAGCAGGGTTGCGGGCAAGACGTTTGAAAACATGACGATGGTGATGCTGTCTTCCTGGCGCGTGCGCAGGCGCAGGAGCACAATCGTTAGGGCGTACGTAACTGCCGCGACCATGACAGAAACGACGCCGAGCAGGCGATTGCCGTCGGCCGGTGCACCGGTCGTCTCCCCTGAGATGGCAAGAGCCGCACCGGCAAATCCGATAATAGCTGCGCCGACGCTCAAACCCGTCATATGCTCGCCGAGGATAATTCGGGCGATTGGGGCGATCATCAGCGCAGCGGTGAACCCTAAGACGGTGGCTTCGGCGAGCCCGAGCTGGGTCAGCGACCAGAAGAAGGTGAGCGCGGCGATGATCTGGATCACAGCGCGCATCAAATGAAAGCGGAATGCAGCAGCGGACGGGATCGGCCGGCGCAGGGCGATGAAAATCGACCCAGCGTAAATCGCAGCAAACCCAAAGCGCCAAGCCGTGATTGTCAGGACGTCCATGTCCTGGGCAAGGCCCTTGACCAGCCCATCAAGGATCGAGCCGGAGATGATCCCCAGCGCAGCAATCAGGATGGGGTGTGGCGCGCGCATTCACGGCGCGTCACAGCGAAGACGCTGCGTGTCAAGCAGGCATTGGCGCTACTGGCCGAGGTCCCGCGGTTGGCCAAGGTCGCGCAGACGGGTGCAAGCCCAGTCATATTCATTGGCGCAGGCTTGTCGGAGCAGTCGCGCGCCTTCGGTGCGATTGCGGGTCGAGGCTTGCCCGGCAACGAGAATATTTCCTGCGCCTGCGCAGCCACTCATTTCGCCGAGGTCGCAGGCTTCTTTGTAAGCTTCAAGCGCGGCGTCGAAATCCTGGTCAACGCCGTTGCCCTGATTGTGCATGTAGGCAACGCCTGAGCAGCCCGCCGGATTGTCCATGTCGCAGGCCTTCTCATACAGCGCGAAGGCGCGCTCGAAATCCTGGGGCACGCGATCTCCGATGCGCAGTGTATGGGCGAGGGCTATGCATCCGCGGGTGTCGCCGGCGTCGCAAGCTTGCTGGAATTGGCGGTTTGCGCCCTCGCGATCATCGAGGCGTTCCAGGGTGACACCGCGGCGATAGGCGGCTTTGGCCTCCTCCGGGACAGCATCGAGCTGCGCAGCAGCGGGCATGGCAGCGGCAATGAATGACAGAAGGGCTATGGCGAAGCGCATGGCGGTTACTCCAATCGATCGATACTTAAAGATTAGGTGTGCAGGAAACCCGCCGATTTGAAGGCGGTTCCTGCAGCGCATGTTGCGGTGGCTCGTTCGCGCTTGCACACTGCAAACTCAACTCAGGAGCACGCCATGCCAGCAGCAGACCAGACGCCGATCGGTTCAGGGTTTCACGCCAAGTCGAGCGCTGCGGACGTCATTGCCGGTATAGATTTGAACCGAAAGCGCGCGGTTGTTACAGGCGGCTATTCCGGAATCGGCATCGAAACAACACGGGCGCTTGCCGGGGCCGGGGCCCATGTCATCGTGCCTGCTCGCCGCCCGGACGCGGCGCGCGAAGCGTTGTCCGGTGTTGAGGGCAACATTGATATCGCCTCCATGGATCTCGCGGACCTTAAGTCTGTCCGCGCTTTTGCGGAGGATGTTTCGGCCGCGGGTTCGCTTGACCTGCTGATCAACAATGCCGGTATCATGGCCTGTCCCGAAACGCGCGTTGGCCCCGGATGGGAAGCGCAGTTCGGCGTGAACCACCTTGGGCACATGGTCCTTTACCTTGGCGTGCAGGATGCGCTGAAAAAAGCTGATGCCGCACGGGTCGTCGCCCTGTCTTCTACGGCGCACATCATGTCGGACGTTCACTGGGATGACCCCCATTTCCGAACCCATGACTACGACAAGTGGCAGGCCTACGGGCAGGCGAAGTCGGCGAATGCGCAATTTGCGCTTGGCGTGGATGAGCGCCTGAAATCGGAAGGTGTGAGGGCGTTTTCTGTGCATCCGGGCGGCATTTTCACACCGCTCCAGCGCCATCTCCCCGACGAAGAAATGGTCGCGCTCGGCTGGAAGAATGAAGACGGGACTGTACCCGATCGCGTGGCTGCGATGTTCAAAACACCAGAACAAGGCGCATCTACGACCGTGTGGGCGGCCACATCACCACAGCTGGAGGATCGCGGCGGTGTGTACTGTGAAAATGCCGACATTGCTCAGCTCGCGAATGAGAACAGCCAGCGCTGGGAGCATGTGCGCGAATGGGCCTGCGATCCTGAACGCGCGGACCGGCTCTGGTCGATGAGTGAGACAATGCTGGCCGAGGCATAATGGCAGTCGAACCGGGGACTCCAGACGACGTTCTCATCCGGCCGCCGCGCCTGATGGAATTGCGCGATCTGGGCGAGCTCTGCCTAAGGTCGAAAGCGGTTCACGGCTACTCCGCCGCGATGCTGTCAGCCATGCACACCGAATTGCTCATCTCCGGAGAGGAACTGGCGCGCGACAGCCTCGCCGTGGCCGAGTGCGCAGGGACGGCGATTGGCGTGGTGCAGGTGACGGTCGACGAGGAGGGCTGCCACTTGGAAAAGCTATTCATAGAGCCGCACTGGATCGGGCACGGTGTTGGCGCGCGGCTTCTTGATTGGGCCATGGCCGAAGCCAGGGCGCGCGGCGCAGAAGAGATGCTGATCGATGCCGACCCTGGTGCGGCAGCGTTCTACGAGTCGCGCGGCGCAAAGCGCGTCGGCGAGGTCCCGTCGGGTTCGATTCCTGGCCGATGTCTGCCGCGCCTTGTACTGCCGCTGTGAACGCTGCGGCTTGACCAAAGCCGGGGCGCATATCAAACGAGTCCGATGAGCCGACTGCCGGATTTCCTGATCAAAATGGATGCAAGCGCCCAGCGCGCCTTGCTGGTGACGTTTGGTCTCTTCGGGGTCATCGGGACTGTCTTCCTGCTGGGCAAGACGGGCGTGATCGGCAGCTTCGACGAGCTACAGCAATGGATCAACGCCAATGCGAACAGTCCTTGGGCGCTTGTGGTCCTTATTGGTGTGTTTTGCGTTGCGGCCTTCCTTGGCGTTCCGCAATTCGGATTGATCGCGGCGGCAGTCGTGGCATTCGGCCCGTGGAAGGGCTTTTATACGGCGTGGATTGCGACCCTGTTTTCAGGCAGCTTGACCTTCTGGCTCGGTCGGTTTGCCGGCGAAGACACCTTCAGGCGCTATGGCGGAGACATGGCCAATAGACTGTCGGCATTTATCGGGCGCAACGCCTTCGCAGCGAGTGCGATTGTGCGCAACGTTCCGACCGGCCCGTTCGTCATCGTGAATATGGCGTTTGGCGTGAGCCAGGCGAAATTCATCCACTACCTTGCAGGGATGGCGGTTGGCATCGTCCCGAAAATTGCTCTGGTGGCCTTTGCCGGACAAAGCGTCATGGCAGCGCTCAGCGGGTCACCATGGGTTGCGATCGGGGCTGCAGCGGGGGCTGGCGCGCTGTGGATTGCAATTATGCTGTATGCGCGACGGCGTGTACGCCGCAATGCAGCAACACAAGGGGAAATTTTGCCGGAGACAACGGATCAGCTGATTGACACTGATCCGCGATCGGCTGAATAATCTGGTTATGCGCAATTGTTTGCCTCTTCTAAGCCTTATCGGCCCCTGGCCGAAACCAGTCGGCAACTAGTCGGCGCGGTCAGGGGAACGTTCAAACCAGCCGAATGAACCAAGCGCCCAGGGCCAGACGACATGACCGCCAAAGACCCCCAAGTCCGAATTTTTGATACGACCATGCGCGACGGCGAGCAGTCGCCCGGCGCATCCATGACCCTCAACGAAAAACTTGCGCTCGCTGACCTGCTCGAAGGCATGGGCGTCGACATTATCGAAGCAGGCTTCCCAGCTGCCTCGGATGGGGACTTTGAAGCTGTGAAACAAATCGCACAACGGTCCAAGTCCGCCGTCATATGCGGTCTTGCACGGTCCACACCGGGCGACATTGACCGCTGCGGCGAGGCTGTGCGCCATGCCGAGCGCGCGCGTATCCATACGTTTATCTCAACCAGTCCTGTGCACATGAAGCACAAGCTTAAAATGGGCGAGAATGCCGTTCTGGAGGCTGTCGGGCGCTCCGTCGCTCAGGCACGCAATCTTGTTGATGATGTGGAATGGAGCCCGGAAGACGCCACGCGCACCGAATGGGAATTCCTCTGCAAGTGCGTCGATGCTGCGATCACGGCTGGTGCGACCACGATCAATATCCCGGATACCGTCGGCTATACCCACCCGGAAGAATATGGCGCGCTGATCCGGCGGCTGATTGAGACGATACCAGACAGCGACAAGGTGATCTGGTCGACCCATTGCCATAATGATCTGGGGCTGGCCGTGGCAAACTCTCTGGCCGGTGTCCAGAACGGGGCCCGACAGGTAGAATGCACCATCAACGGCCTCGGAGAGCGGGCCGGCAATGCTGCCCTCGAAGAAGTTGTCATGGCGCTGCGCGTGCGCAGGGACACGCTGCCGTTTGAGACCGAGATAGACAGCTCACGCCTCGCCCAGGCCTCGAACATGGTCAGCCGGATCACGGGCTTCCCGGTTCAGTTCAACAAGGCGATCGTTGGCAAGAATGCCTTTGCCCATGAAAGCGGCATCCACCAGGACGGCATGCTGAAGAACGCCGAAACCTATGAGATTATGAAGCCGGAGGACGTCGGCGTCTCCAAGACGTCCCTTGTCATGGGCAAGCATTCCGGCCGCCACGCCTTCCGCGACAAGCTGGAAAGCCTCGGCTACGAACTGACCGATGACGAGCTTCAGGATGCGTTCAAGCGTTTTAAAGCGCTCGCCGATGTGAAGAAGCATGTCTTTGATGACGATATTGCA
>JBCBWQ010000077.1:5761-7852 GCA_039817025.1 Pseudomonadota bacterium
GACGAGCTTCAGGATGCGTTCAAGCGTTTTAAAGCGCTCGCCGATGTGAAGAAGCATGTCTTTGATGACGATATTGCCGCGCTGGTTGATGCGCAGTTGTCCGAAGCTGGCCAGCGGATTTCTCTTGAAGACCTGCGGATTGTCGCCGGGATGAAAGGGCCGCAAACGGCTGAGATCGTGGTGCATGTCGATGGCGAGGCCAAAACGGCGGTGTGCGAGGGCAATGGCCCGGTCGATGCAGTGTTCCGCTGTATCCGGGAAGCGGTGCCGCACAAGGCACGGCTGGATCTGTTTCAGGTCCATACCGTTTCGGGCGGCACCGATGCGCAGGCCAAAGTCAGTGTTCGGCTCGATGGCGAAGGATTCATGTCCACGGGCGTTGGCACTCACCACGACACGCTCGTTGCCGCTGCAAAGGCGTATCTGCAGGCGCTCAACAAGCTCGAAATTCGCCGCGCGAAACGACTCGCTGCATAAGCAAATCCGTAGAATGATACGGAACGACCCGTACACTTAAGCGTCCGGCTGTTTTCGATTTTGGTTCCGAAGCGCCCGGAATATCTGGATTTTGGCGTGATGGTACGGCGCGTTCCGTTCTTGTGAGAAAGCTGTGTTGCTTTAACGGGATGTAAACGGCAGAAGGTTAAGACGGGCCGGGATACAAAACACACTGACGGGTGCCCCGTTTTTGGGCGCGCGTCTTCAGAAGAAGCGACGCGTACATATGATCGGCAGTCTTCTCGGCATGTTGTCCACGGACATGGCCATCGACCTCGGAACAGCCAACACGCTGGTTTACGTGAAGGGTCAGGGCGTCCGCCTCGATGAACCTTCAGTCGTCGCCTACATGACGCAGGGTGGCCGAAAGGTTGTCTACGCGGTCGGCGAGCAGGCCAAGTCAATGCTCGGCAAGACCCCGGTGAATATGGAAGCGATCCGCCCCATGCGCGACGGGGTGATCGCTGACTTCGAAGTCGCCGAAGAAATGATCAAGCACTTCATTCGGAAAGTGCATAATCGCCGCGCCTTTGTTTCCCCATTGATCATCATCTGCGTGCCAAGCTCCGCGACGAGCGTCGAGCGCCGCGCCATTCACCAGTCTGCACTCGCCGCCGGTGCACGGCAGGTCGAGTTGATTGAAGAGCCCATGGCCGCAGCAATTGGTGCGGGCCTTCCCATCGAGGATCCTGCGGGGTCCATGGTTGTCGACATCGGCGGCGGCACGTCCGAGGTCGCCGTGCTTTCTCTCGGCGGCATCGTTTATTCGCGCTCGGTGCGCATTGGCGGCGACAAGATGGACCAGGCCATCGTGAACTACCTGCGCCGCGAGCAGAAAATCCTCATCGGCGAAATGTCTGCCGAGAAGATTAAAATGGAAATCGGCACCGCTGCGCCCCCCGACAAGGGCGATGGCATGGCGCTAACGGTCCGTGGGCGCGGCACGCTTGATGGTGTTCCGCAGGAAACGGAAGTGTCTGAGCGCATGGTTGCAGAGGCTCTGTCGGAGCCGGTTGGCGATATTGTCGACGCTGTGAAGGTTGCGCTGGAGGCCATGCCCCCGGAGCTTGCCGCCGACATTGTTGATCGCGGTATCGTACTGACCGGCGGCGGCGCGCTCCTTCGTAATCTGGACGTTGTGATCCGCGAGGAAGCAAAGCTGCCTGTCATGGTCGCCGACGATCCCCTGAAATGTGTGGTCAATGGGTGTGGCCATGTGCTGGAGAATTACTCCAAGATGAAATCGGTGCTTTCACCCGAGGTCTGATTGCGCACGCCAGCGCAACGGGCTTAGGGCCAGCCAAAGGACGCAGAACGCATGGCGCGCCAGAGCTCATACGGGTCCCGCAAACGGCCATTCCGCCGTCTCGGTCTCGCTGTGATCATGGCTGGCCTGTTCGGTCTCGTGATTTCGCAAACCGCCCCGCAGATTCGATCGATTTTCCAACCCGCGCGCACGATTGCCGCAGACCAGCTTGCAGCGAATGCATCGCCAGGCTTCTGGTCGCGCATCACGGGCCAAACAGCGCGGGACCGGCGCATTGCCGAACTCGAAGCCGAAGTGCGGGACCTGTCGCGCTGGAAGGCGGCGGC
>JBCBWQ010000077.1:7951-10928 GCA_039817025.1 Pseudomonadota bacterium
AACCTATGAGGGCATGCTCAACGCGCTGGGTGAGCCACCGGCGCGCGGCGTTACCGCCCGGGTCGCTGCGGAAAGCGATGGGCCGTTTTCGGAGACGCTTCTGGTCAATGCCGGAAGCCTGCAAGGGGTTGAGCCGGGGGCGATCGCTGTCAACGAAGGCGGATTGGTTGGGCGCGTTATCCAATTGGGTGAACGGTCTTCACGGGTTCTGCTGGTCACTGACTTCAACAACCGCGTGCCCGTGATGGGCGAGGTCAGCGGTTTGCGTGCTATTCTCTATGGTGGCCGTGATGGATTGGGATCGCTCACCGATTTGCCCGAGGCCGGCGCATTCATTCCCGGCGAGCGCATTCTGACCTCTGGTGAGGGCGGCGTGTATTCGCGCGGACTTCTTGCGGGTGTCCTCGCAGACCAGGGCGGGACGCCGCGCGTGTTGCTGGCCATGAAAACCGTGAAAGGTGGCTTTGTGCGGCTGATCCCGCCGGCCAATATTCCAAAACCCGAAGACAGCCCTGAGAACGATGTCCAGGTCGTCGCCGAAACCGGCGCAGACGCGCCGCCGGCGGAGCAGTAAATGAGCAGTTGGCGGGCCGGTGCGAAGCAACGCTCAGTCTGGCACAGGACCGGTCCAACAGCGCGGCTTGCCGTGGGCCTGATTGCGATCGGTCTGGTCGGTCTTTTCGGCCTAACGGAGAAGTCTCTTTTTGGCATCTCAGCGCCTTGGCCCCATGCCGCGCTGTGGGGCGCGGTCGGCTGGGGCGCGGTTGGTCTTTCCTTGCGGCCGATGTTTGCGCTCGTTCTGGTCGGCTTTGCGCAGGATGTGGCGTTCACCGCGCCGCTGGGCGTGTTTCCGTTGATCAATCTCGGCGTTTATGCGCTCAGCGCGGCGGTCTCCGACACCTACGATATTGATACAGATCCGATCATGAACTGGCTCGCACCGCTGGCGCTCTTTGCGATTGGGTTCGTGGCGCTTTGGGTCCTCGCTTCTAGTGTGGCGGACCATGCGGTGCAGATGGCTCCGCTAGCGCTGTCCTTTTTCTCCACGGCGGGTGTGTATTTTGCCGTCTCGGGACTGTTCCGGCTTGGGCGGCGTCCGGGCGAAACCGCGGGCTCAGCGGTATGAGCCAGAACCGCGACTCAGGCCTGATGTTTGACCGGCGCGCCATGGTGCTTGCTGGCGCAGGCGGCGTCATCTGGACGACGCTTCTGGCGCGCCTGTTCCAGCTTCAGGTTGTCGACGGCCAGCGCTATGCCGACCTTGCTGCGGAAAACGGCGTGAAGCTCGATCTCGCGCCGCCGCGCCGTGGGCGAATCTTTGACCGCTTCGGCAGGCCCCTCGCTGTGCACCGGCAGGCCGGGCGGATTTCGATGGTGCGTGAGCAAGTCCCCGATATGGACGCAACGCTTTCCCGGATCGCCAACCACATCGAGCTGACGCCGGAGCGCCGCGAACGGATCATTGCCAGGGCCCGGTCGCAGGCCGCATTCGTACCGACCATCGTTGCAGAAGACCTCACCTATGAGGACTTCGCGCGCATGACTGTGAAAGCGGCTGATCCCGGCTTTGAGGGTGTGTCGGTGGAAATGGCAGCGACGCGGTCCTATCCCCGCGGCCGCGACCTTGCCCATGTCCTCGGCTACGTCGCGCGCGCCAGCGAACGCGATCTCGTTCGGTTGACTGAGGGCATGACACGCGACGAGGCACAGACGGTTCGGCGACTGTACAAGCACCCCGACATGCGTACGGGGCGGTCAGGCATCGAGTTCGAAGCCGATTCCTGGCTGACCGGCGTTCCGGGGTACCGCGCGTTGGTGACCAATGCGGCCGGACGCGTGATCGAGGAGTTGCCCAGCGCTGATATACCGACGCAGGAAGGGCGCGATCTGTCGATCACCATCGACTCCGAACTCCAGCGCAAGGCCATTGAGCGCTTCGGCGAGGAATCGGGGGCCGCTGTCGTCATGGATATCGAAAGCGGAGACATTCTCGCACTGGTGTCGACGCCGGCTTTTGATCCGAATGACTTCGTGAATGGCATCAGCCAGGCGGACTACGACGTCCTGCGCAACAACACCCGTGCGCCGCTTTATCACAAGGCCTATGACGGCACCTATCCGCCGGGATCGACTTACAAGATGGTCGTTGCTGCCGCCGCGCTTGAAGCCGGTGTCATCGACCCGCGCGAGCGTATTTTCTGCAACCGGCAGTACCGCTTCGGCAACCGGACCTGGCACTGCTGGAAACCCGGCGGTCACGGTTCAATGGACATGCACGCGGCGATCAAGGGCTCGTGCGATGTGTACTTCTACGAAGTCGCCAAGCGCACGGGCGTTGAGAAGATTGCCGAGATGTCGCGCCGCTTCGGATTCGGCCAGGTCTGGGAGCTTGGCATGACGGGCGGGCGCGGCGGTGTCGTGCCCGACGATGATTGGAAGCGCGCCGCTCGCGGTGAGCAGTGGTATGAAGGCGAAACGCTGAATTACGGTATCGGCCAGGGCTACCTGACGACAACGCCGCTTCAGCTTGCCCTCATGTCGGCGCGTATCGCCGCTGAAGGCCGTCTGATTACGCCCAACCTGATCGGCGAGGGGCCAAAGCCCGACGCCGAGATCCCCTATGACGCGCCACTGGACCCGGAGATCATGCAGCGCATGAAGGCCGGAATGTTTGGGGTGACATCGGAGGGGGGTGGTACGGCTCTGCGATCGGGCGACCTTGGCCTTGGTGGGCCGCGCCTTGCAGGCAAAACCGGCACCGCGCAGGTGCGCCGGATCACGGCTGAAGAGCGCCGCACGGGCATCCGCAAGGGCGACGCCATTGCCCGGGAGTTGCGCGATCACGCACTGTTTGTCGCCTACGCACCGCATGACAATCCGAAGTACGCGATCTCAGTCATCGTCGAGCACGGCGAGGGCGGTTCATCGACAGCGGCCCCTGTGGCGCGCGACATTCTTGCTGAAGCCATGCGCCGGG
>JBCBWQ010000078.1:0-10921 GCA_039817025.1 Pseudomonadota bacterium
CCCCTTGGTGACTCCGGCGCCTCCATCCGCGTCGCGGACCGAATGCTTGATCCAGACGGCAACGAGATCGTCAGCTGGCAAGTCGCCTATACGCTCGCAAGGCTCGAAGGTGGATGGCGCGCCGTTCTCGCCGCCGCCGATGGCGAAATTGCAGCCTGGGCTGCGCGCGGCACTCCCCTTGGTTCGAAGAACGGATAACGCCCATGACAACTCAACGGATCGCTTTCATCGGCCTCGGCAATATGGGCTCTGGCATGGCGGCCAACCTTCTGAAAGCGGGCCACGCTGTCAGCGCGTTTGACCTCAACGCAAACGCGGCGTCCTCGCTGGTTGAGCAAGGCGGCGTTGCGGCGACCTCAATTGCTGAAGCGGTGGAGCATACCGAAACGGTTGTCACAATGCTCCCCGCCGGAAGCCACGTCCGCGGCGTCTACGGCAATGATGATGGCGTGTTTGCCCATGCGGTACCCGGTGCAACACTGATTGATTGTTCAACCATCGATGTGGAAACGGCACGCGCTGTGTCCGCCGACGCGACCCTGAATGGGTTCGCCATGGTGGACGCCCCGGTCTCTGGCGGCGTCGCGGCAGCGGCTGGAGGGACGTTGACGTTCATGGTCGGCGGAAGCGAAGACGGCTTCTCACGCGCCGAGCCTATTCTTTCCTCCATGGGCAAGGCGATCATCCATGCCGGCGATCCGGGCGCAGGGCAGGCGGCGAAGATCTGCAACAATATGCTGCTTGCGATAACCATGATCGGCACCTGCGAAACCTTTGTGCTCGCGGAGAAACTCGGCCTGGACCCTCAGACGTTCTATGACATCTCATCAAAGGCATCTGGCCAGAGTTGGTCGATGACGAGCTATTGCCCTGTCCCCGGCGTTGGGCCCTCATCGCCCGCCGACAATGGCTACGAGCCCGGGTTTGCCGCCGCAATGATGTTGAAAGACCTCAAGCTCGCCAAGGACGCTGCAACCAGTGCCGACGCCGCAACGCCAATGGGCGCACTCTCCGAAGCCTTGTTCCAGGCGTACACGTTGCAGGGTAATACTAGTAAGGATTTCAGCGGTATTATTAACCTTTTGAGGGGCGAATAAAGCTATTATTAGCGAATAATTAGGGTCATTGCTGTAACTCTACTCAAACTACAACAAAAGTTGAGTGGGTGATGACAATGAATAACCTTAGCGTACCGGCGCAGCCGCAGAGTATTGCGGATGACTTTCTTAAGTCTCTTTCCCTCCTGGAACAGGCGCACCGCCGTCTCCATGACGTGGTCAAGGATGACCTCGAAAGGAATGGTGAACGCTCGCTGACCGGCGTCCAGGCACTTCTGATCTATGAAATTGGTGACGGTGAGACCCCCGCTTCTGCTCTTCGGTCGCGCGGAGCCTTTGCAGGAACCAGCCTGTCTTACAACGTCAAGAAACTTCAAGAAGGCGGATACCTCATTCAGGAGCGCTCCAAGGCTGACAAGCGCACCGTGCGCCTGAAGCTGACGGAGCGTGGCCTTAAAGTCCGCGCTCGCGTCGCCAAGCTTTTCGAAAAGCAGGCCGCAGCGCTTGAGCCGACCGCCAGCGTCCGCCCGGACGACCTGACGCAGCTCAACAAGACGGTGTCGCGCCTTGAGCGCTTCTGGTCTGACCAGATCCGTTACCAGCTCTAAGCTGCACACGAACACCGCGTTCAGGCCGCTTGCTCCCCACGAGCAGGCGGCCTAGCGTATCTTATGCGCTGGGTTTGGGGATTATCGGCGGGGTTAAGTTTCGCGGGTGATGCGGCGGCTGCCGCTTGGGGGCAAAACCCGGGCGAATGGTATGTCCGGGCCGCCTTTGCCGCTGAAGATGTCGAAGGCCTCAGCGCCACTCGCTACGATGCCTACGCGAAATTCGGCATCGCGCCGAAGTGGACGGCTACAGCAAAAGCGGAAATCGTTCAGTTCCAGGATCAATCGCCTTTCAACGCAGAAGGCTACCGCGCAACGATCCGGCGCGAGATTGTCAAACGCGAGCGCATGGTTGTCGCGCTGGAAGGCGGCGCGGTCTATGGCGGCGCGTTTGGCGGTGCGCCCGATGGCTGCGACGGCCTCGGCGCTGAAGCGCGAGTTGGTGCAGGCTTTTCTGGCGGTTGGGAGAAGGGGCGGGATTGGTTTGCTTTCGCCGATGTCGCTGCCCGCCGCTACGACACTGGCTGTGCCCGCACCCGCTACGAATTCGGCTACGGGGCCCGGCTTTCCGGCCGTTTGCATACCGTCACGCAGCTCTGGCTGGAGCGCGGCGGCGACAATGCAAGGTCCGACAAGATCGAGAACGCTCTGGTCTATAAGTTCGATACGGTTGAAGTCTCGCTCGCCTGGCGGGAGGAAATCAGTGGCCGATTCGAGGAATCTGGGGTGGTTCTTGCACTTTCCAGTCACTTCTGAGTGCTGGAAGTCCAATCTGGCCTGATATAGAGACACATGCATGCCTGATAGCGCCCAATCTCTTGAGTCGTCCCTGTCGCGCCGCGACTTAATCCGCGGCCTTGATGCGCTGGAGGAACGTCTCCTCTGGCTCGCCTCGTGGACGATCCACAACGCCAATCACATCCGCGAAAACCGGGACGGGCTCAAGGTGGGCGGGCACCAGGCCTCCTGTGCGTCCATGACCACGCTCATGGCGGCGCTCTACTTCCATGCGCTTCGCAACGAAGACCGTGTCGCGGTGAAACCCCATGCGGGGCCTGTGCTCCATGCGATCGAATACATCATGGGCCGCCAGACCCGAGACCAGCTCGAAGCCTTCCGGGGGTTTGGCGGCGCACAGAGCTATCCGAGCCGCACTAAGGACAAAATCCGCGTTGATTTCTCCACCGGCTCGGTGGGGCTCGGCGTGGCGGTCACCGCTTTCGCATCCCTCGTTCAGGACATGCTGCTTGCCCATGGCAAGATCGCCGGCGCACAATCCGGACGGTTTATCGCGCTGATGGGCGATGCTGAGCTGGACGAGGGCAACATCTACGAAGCCCTGATCGAGAGCTACAAACACCTGATCCGCAACACTTGGTGGATCGTTGACTATAACCGGCAAAGCCTCGACGCGACCACGTCCGAGCGCATGTTCGATCGGTTCGACGACATGTTCGAGACGGCTGGCTGGGAGGTGATGACCCTCAAATACGGTGCCCGCCAGCGTGCAGCATTCAAGAAGCCCGGCGGTGCGCGTCTGCGCAAATGGATCGATGAGTGTCCGAACGATCTCTACGCGGCGCTGACCTATGAAGGCGGAGCCGCCTGGCGCGAACGGCTCAATGACGATTTGAAACGCTCAGTGAAGACACAGGACCTCATTGCAACCTATTCCGATGAAGACCTCGGCAACCTGATGACTGAGCTCGGTGGGCATTGCTTGGCAACGCTGCTGGATGCGTTCGAAGACGCCGCCAAATCGGACACGCCGAAATTCATCATCGCCTACACGGTGAAAGGCCGCCGTCTGCCGTTCCAGGGACACAAGGACAACCATTCTGGCCTGATGACGCCGACCCAAATCGAAGGCCTGCGTGATAAGCTCGGCGTTCCAGAAGGTGAGGAATGGGCCCCCATGGCCGGCCTCGGGCCGAAGCGCCTCAAAGTCGCTGAAGCTGTCCTTGATCAGGTTCGCTACGGCGTAGACCCCGCACCTGCGCCAAGCAGGCCCACAGTGCCCGCGCTCGCGGACTTTCCCGATCCCGGCGCAAAGCCGCAATCGACACAGGTCGCGTTCGGCAAGATCCTAAATGACCTCGCACGTGATGAAACAGACTTCGTTTCCCGCATCGTGACGACGTCGCCGGACGTGACAGTCTCCACAAACCTTGGCGGCTTCGTCAATCGAAAGGGGCTCTTCTCGCGCACCGCCGAGGCCGATGTCTTCCGTGAGCTGAAGATTGCCAGCCCCCAGCTTTGGGCCCACACGCCAGAGGGACAGCATATCGAGCTCGGTATCGCTGAGAATAACCTTTTCCTCATGCTCGCCGCGTTGGGGCTGTCCGGTGACCTGTTTGGCCAGCGCCTGTTTCCAGTCGGTACGGTTTATGACCCCTTCATTGCCCGCGGCCTCGATGCCTTGAATTATGCCTGCTACCAGGACGCACGCTTCATTCTTGTGGCCACGCCTTCGGGGCTGACTCTCGCGCCGGAAGGCGGTGCCCACCAGTCGGTTACCTCGCCTGTCATTGGCATGGGCCAACCGGGTCTGACTTATTATGAACCCGCCTTTGCCGATGAAGTCCGTATCTGTCTGCGCGAAGCTTTCGATGCCGTGGCGCGGGAAGAGGGCGAGTCGACGTACTTGCGCCTGTCGACACGCGCATTGGAACAGCCGGTGCGGACCCTGACGGGAGCCTTCGAAGCGGATGTCCTGAGCGGTGCCTATTGGGCCGAAGCCCCAGCTGAAGCCTGTGACGTCGTCATCGCCTATTGCGGAGCCATGGCTCCGGAAGCCCGGGCAGCATGGCAGACATTGCGCGAAGACTGCCCCGGCGTGGGGTTGCTCGCCATTACCTCGCCCGACAAACTCCATGCAGATTGGACAGCGGCCCAACGCGCGCCATGGACAAGCGGTGCAAGCGAACCGCCGCACATCCAGCACTTGCTCTCGCAGGCTCCAAACGCGCCCGTCGTCGCTATCATAGATGGCGCGCCGCAAACTTTGTCGTGGCTGGGATCAGTCGATGGTCGCCGCTGCGCTGTATTGGGGCTTGAACGGTTCGGCCAGACCGGTGACCTGCCAGACCTCTACGCCGAATACCGTATGGACGAAGCCGCGATCCTCGATGCAGCAGCGTCGCTACTCGCCGGCTGACGCGGTCTCCACCATCAGATAAGCGATCACGGCGTCGCGGTCTTCCGGTCGGCGCACGCCAGAAAAGCTCATTCGATTGCCCGGCAGGAAGCTGCGCGGATTAGCGAGCCAGTCGTCGAGTTGCTCCGGCGTCCAATCGAAATCTGCCTCCAGCAGCGCATCGGAATATGCAAACCCTTCGGCCTCGCCCACCTTGCGATCGAACATGCCATGCAGGTTGGGCCCGACCCGGTGTCCGGCCCCTTCCGCCACGAGGTGGCAGGAGACGCACAGTTTGAACGTGCGTGCACCGCGCGCATAGTCGGCGTCGTTATAAGGTGCGGGAAGGTCTGCAAACGGGTTTTCAGCCGGTTCACTTGGCGCTGCCGCTTCGGCCGCGTCCGTTGTCTCCTCCGGCATTGCTGCGGCGTCCGCTGGTACAGCAGGCTCGGCTGCCGCTGGTATCGGAGGCTCGGGCGTATCTGCGCCGCCACACGCAGCAAGCACAAACAGGGCAGCAGCAGAAGTCAGAAGGCGGGTCATGGCAGGGCAGGTCCGATGTCTATTGGTGTGTCAGTCCGGGATTTCTTGCCACGCACCCACAGGACTTGCAAAGCGGCGAATGCGCCATGTGGTTGCCGGAACGCTCAGCGCTCGCTAATCGCGCTCCATGGCGAAGAAAAAACGCAAGAAACCCCATATCGCGCCCGACCTTACCACTGAAGCCGGTCGCCGGCGGGCGCGTCGCGAACTCGTCTGGGGCGACCACGGCTTCTTGCGCGCGCGATTTCAGAACCTGCACCAGATCTCGCCGGAGATGTGGCGTTCCAATCAGCCATCGCCACGCCAGGTGATGGAGCATGCGAAAGTTCGCGGTATCAAGACCATCGTCAACCTGCGCGGGCAGAGTACCAAAGGCTACTACCTCCTTGAGAAAGAGGCCTGCGCAGAGGCCGGAATCACGCTGGTCGACTTCCAGGTCTTCTCCCGTGACACGCCCACAAAGGAGACGATTTTCGCCGCGCGCGACCTCTTCGCCACAATCGAGTACCCGGCCCTCATGCACTGCAAATCCGGCGCGGATAGGGCTGGACTGATGAGTGTGCTCTACAGGCTCCTGCGCGAAGGCGTGCCTTTCGAAGATGCGACTGAGCAGTTATCGCTCAAGTATCTCCATGTAAAACAAGGCAAAACAGGCATGTTGGATGCCTTCTTCGACGCTTATCGCCAGCACAATGCCAGCGATCCAAAGCCCTTCCTGCAATGGGTTGAGGAGGATTATGACCGAATGGCCGTCAAAGAGGCGTTCCTGGAGAGTTTCGAGTCCCGACTGAACATCGACAAGCTCTTGCGCAGGGAGTGAGTGGGTTTTCGCTGGCCAAAATCCTGACCTTGTGGAAATCTCCCCTTCGGCGATCAGAACGACGCGGAGTGAGTACCCATGGCAGCACGGCAAACCCTTTTGCTGGCCAGCGTCTTCATCCTTTCGGCTTGCCGCGGAGGCGGCAAAGCGACGTTGGTGAAGAATTGCGTGTCAGAAGGCGAAAGCCGGGAGACGTGCGAATGCATGGCCGACGCTGCCGAGGCCGATCTGTCGCCGAAACTGTTCGATCTGCTCGTTGAAGTGTCTGACGAAGGCGACGATGCTGCCCAGTCCATGCTCAGTGATCTTTCCCTGGCTGAACAGGGAGAAGTCATGGCGTTTGGCCTGAAAGCTGCTATGTCGTGCGGGGCGGGCTGAAACCCTGATTTGAGAGTAATGGAGGGGAATCCATGAAGTTCTTCATCATCAACAGCTTCCGGACGATGGTCTATGTGGCCTACATCGCCATCATCGTTGGCGGCATTGGCCTTGGCATCTACCAGCGTGGCAATTTCAGCTATGATGTCCTCGGCCTGTCCGGCGGCCTTGCTCAGGTTGTCGACGTTCTGATCTTCTCGCTCGCCGGCTGGATCGTTGCGAGCCTGATCTGTGGCCTCATCGTAACGCTGCTTGACCTGCGCGACGACGTGAATGACCGCCTGCCCGACGCCCGCCGCGACGCCTGAAGCGCGCAGGTGCCACAACAGTAAGGGGAGGATGGCCGCATGACGTCCATGCAAGCTGTCGGCGTGTATATCGCCGTCAATATTCTACTCGTCGTCTATCTCGCCATCCGCGTGGTTAGTCAGCGCCTGCGCACCAAGGTCGGCATTGGCGATGGCGGCGACGAGAAGCTCGGACTCGCCATTCGGGTGCACGGGAATGCCACCGAGAACATACCGGTCGCTATGGCAGGCCTGCTGTCGCTCGCCTTCCTGTCCGCGCCGGCCCTCTGGATCCACATTGCCGGCGGGGCCTTCACCCTCGGCCGCCTGCTTCATGCATTCGGCTTCGGCGGCGGGGTGATCATTTTTCGGCAGATTGGCATGATGCTCACATGGCTCGCGTTGCTTGGCCTCGCCGGAGCAATCCTCTGGCAGGTCTTTGCCTGAGTCACAGCCGCAGGGCCGTTGCCATTGCGCCGCCCGCCAAGCCGGTCCATCTAGCCGACATGACAATACACCCTGAATTCGATCTCCTCGATCGGCTGATATCCACCTGTAGAGCTGCCGGTGCAGATGCCGCCGATGCCAGCCTTGCCCGCTCAACAGACCTCAGCGTCGATGTGCGCGGTGGTAAGCTCGAAGGCGTTGAGCGGTCAGAGTCGTCCGGCGTCTCGCTGCGCTGTTTCTATGGCCGCCGCATGGCCCACGTCTCCGGCGCAGACCTGACACCTGGCGCACTCGACACGCTGGCAGAGCGCTGCGCAGCAATGGCCAAGGCCGCCCCGGAGGATCCCTATTGCGGTCTTCCAGAGGCTGACCTCCTCGCGGCGGACCTGCCAAAGCTGGATCTTTCCGGCGACGGGCCGTTGTCTGTCGAAGCGCTCGAAGCCGCGGGGCTGGACGCCGAAGCCGGCGCTCTCGGCGTGGAAGGGGTCAAAACCATTTCGAGCTGCGGCGCTGGCTGGATGGCTGGCGAGCGTTGGGTCATGGCCAGCAACGGGTTTCAGTCCCACCGTGCCGGAGAAGCCTCGTCGCTCGGAATCGCTGCCGTTGCTGAACGCAACGGAGCCATGGAGCGCGATTACGACGCCTGGACCACTCGTAGAGTCGCCGACCGTCCCGGTGCTGCCAAGATTGGCAAAACCGCAGGCGAGCGCGCCGTCGCCCGCCTTGCGCCCCGCAAGATCGAAAGCCGTACGGCCCATGTGATGTATGACGCCCGCGTCTCTGCCAGCCTGCTCGGGGCCTTCCTGGGCGCAATTTCTGGCGCCGCGGTCGCGCGCGGCGTCTCGTTCCTGAAGGACCATCTGGGAAAACCCGTTTTCGCAAGCGGCGTTGATGTGATTGATGATCCATTCCGGCCCCGGGGAATGGGCTCACGCGCCCATGATGGCGAAGGGCTTCCGGTTTCAGAACGCAAGCTCATCGACAATGGCGTCTTGACCACATGGATGCTGAACGGGTCTTCCGCTCGCCAGCTTGGCCTGGCGCCGAACGGGTTTGCAGCGGGTGGTTTCGGCGATCCGCCAGGTATTGGCCCGTCCAATCTCTATATGACCGCAGGCGAGCAGACCCCTGAAGCTCTGCGCCAGTCCGCCGGCGAAGGCCTTCTGGTCACGGATATGTTCGGCCCATCGATCAACCCGAATACGGGTGACTATTCGGTCGGTGTGTCGGGCTTCTGGTTCGAGAAGGGCGAGATCGCTTATCCGGTCTCGGAAGTCACAATTGCTGGCGACTTGCCCTCCATGTATGCCCGCGCCATCCCGGCCAGCGATCTTGAGTTCAGGGGCCGCCGCGATGCGCCCAGTATTCTCATCGAAGACATGGCGCTGGCCGGTGCCTGACCCATGGCCGATCTTTCCGAAGATCTAGCCACGCTGCGTGCAGCGGTGATCGCCGCAGGAAAGCTCGCCCTTGATGTCCGCGATGAGGCGTCGGCCACCGCGTGGGACAAGTCGCCGGGCCACCCGGTCACGGTCGCAGACCTGTCGGTCAACGCGCTTCTTGCCGATGCGCTGACTGGTGCCCGCCCGAACTATGGTTGGCTATCTGAGGAAACCGCAGACGATCCCGTTGCGCGTCGGAAAGAACGGGTCTGGGTTGTTGATCCTATCGACGGTACACGCGCCTATATGCGCCCCGGTGACCCGCACTGGTGCATATCTGGAGCCGTGGTCGAGCATGGTGTGCCCGTCGCAGGGGTGATCTATGCCCCGGCCATGGGCAAGCTTTATGAAGCGCGCTGCGGGGGAGGTGCATACCTCAACGGTGAGCCCCTCGAAGTGACCGGTTGTAGCGCTGAATCCGGTTGCCGGCTGATCACCAATCTGCAGATGATCAACCACCCTGCCTGGCCGGAGCCCTGGCCGCCCGTCACCCTCGCGGATCCCAAGCCTAATGCGACCCTCTTACGGCTCGCCTTCGTGGCAGAAGGCATTTGGGATGGGGTCATCGTGCTCTGGCGCAAATCCGACTGGGATCTTGCCGCCGGGGCGCTCCTGATCGAAGAAGCCGGTGGCCTCGCCACGACGCATAAAGGCGAACCCTTCGCTTTCAACGGCCCGGTTCCAGCACAGCGCAGTCTCATCGCCGCTGGAAAGGCGCTGCATCCTCTGCTAGTGCGGCGCACATCCGCTGTGGAGCTGCCCGACCCGGCCAGCGAAACAGCCTGACTGTCACACCAGATGGAGCCGGCGAATCCCATGTCCGATGCCCCCGAACCGCAAAAGCAACTTCTCCACATCGTCATTGGCGGTGAGCTGAAAGACGTCACAGAGGTCGAATTCGAAGATCTCTCGAAAATCGACTTCGTCGGCGCTTATCCCAATTACAAAGCCGCCTACGACGCCTGGAAAGGCGCGGCCCAGCGCACCGTGGACCATGCCGAGATGCGGTATTTCATCCTTCACGCCCACAAGCTGCTCGATCCTGAAACCGGTTCGCAGCACGCCGTCTAAGGGCGAGGGTTCGGCCTTTTGTGCCGTTGGCCTAATCTGCCTCGATGACCTCGACTGAGTCGCCATCGGCCAAGGGCAGGCTGTTTCGCCTGTTCAAGCGCTTTTTCGCGCCCAAGCTCGGCTGGTTCATTGCCGGGACGGTCGCTGCCGTCGCAACAGCCCTGTTCGCGACAAGCTATGCTGTCGTCCTCGCACAGGTCGGTGACGGTATCGAGCGCGCCATCAATGGCACAGAAGAGGGCAGCACACGCTGGATCTGGCTCAGCGCCGTGGCAATCATTCTCCTTGCCATCGGCCGGGCGGTGTCGCTTTACCTGATGACGATCTGGAACAATACCGGTGTCCAGCGCTCCCTCGTAGACGTCCAGTCCGCCCAGTTCGGCGCGCTCGTCGACGGCGACTTCGCCCGGCTCTCCGGCGATGCCTCCGGTGGCTTCGTCTCGCGCTTCATCAATGATGTGAACGCCATCCGCGACGCCGGCTTGCGCTTTGCCAACAACTTCACCAAGAGCGTCGTAACAGTCATTTCCGCCTTCGCCGTCATGCTTTGGCAGGACTGGCAACTCACGCTGATCCTGCTAGTGGCCTATCCCATCGCGTTCGGACCAGTCATCGCGTTGGGGGATCGTGTTCGCAAGCGCGCCAAACGGGTTCAGAAACAGGTTGGCGAGGTCACTTCGCTCCTGTCCGAGGGGTTCCAGTCCGCCCGCGTCGTCAAAGCCTATGGCCTCGAGGCTTACCAGAAGGAGCGCGCCGCCAAAGGCTTCATCGAGCGCTCGCGCCTGTTCCTCAAAGTGCTCACCGACAAGGCCGCCGTCGACCCTATCCTCGAAGTCGCCGGCGGCGTCGCCATCGCAGGCGTCCTCGGCGTTTCGGCCTGGCGCATTACCAGCGGCGACAGCTCCCTCGGCAGCCTCCTCGCCATCATCGCCGCCATCGGAATCGCTGCGCCAGAGCTGCGCGCCCTCGGCACGCTCAACGCGGTCGCGCAAGAGGGCGGGGCCGCTGCAGACCGCGTTTTCGACATCCTCGAAGCCAAGACGAACATCGCCGACGCGCCCGGCGCCAAACCCCTCGGCCGCGCGAACGGCCATGTCCGCTTCAACAAGGTCCACTTCGCTTATCCCGACG
>JBCBWQ010000079.1:0-10913 GCA_039817025.1 Pseudomonadota bacterium
GCATTGCAGATGCGATCGAGGCGGACAGCCGGGCGCAGAAAGATCTGGCGCTACGCCAACTTGGGGGCGCTTTGTCCGAGGTGTATGGCCGCTGGCGGTCGGACCTGTTGCGCGCGCTCGCTTTGCTTGATGTCTCCATCGACTTTCCCGACGAGGATGATGCGCCTGATGAAACGGGGGGCCCGGTCGACGCCATCCTGACGACCCTTACGGCCGAGATCAGTACAGCGCTCGATGATGGTTCGATTGGTGAAAAGATCAGGGACGGGTTTCACGTGGCGATCGTTGGCCCGCCCAATGCCGGGAAGTCTTCTCTGCTGAATGCACTCGCTCGCCGCGATGCCGCGATCGTCACCGATATTCCGGGTACAACCCGCGATGTTGTCGAGGTCCGACTTACCCTGGGAGGGCATATTGTTTGGCTCTCCGATACAGCGGGCCTGCGCGATACGGACGACGTGGTCGAGGCCGAAGGCGTGCGCCGGGCCCGGCGCGTATCCGAGCGGGCCGACCTGCGCATCCACATGGTTGATGGGGCCGATCCAGTGCCACCCGACGGGCCCGTGAAGCCGCACGATCTCGTCGTGTTCAACAAGGTGGATCTTGGCAGCGACCTGGCTGCGATGGATGACGCGCTACCGGTTTCAGTCACGACGGGTGCGGGTCTGGAGCATCTGGAAGCAACGCTCGAGCGCTGGCTCCATGGCATGTTGACAGGATCCGAGCCGCCTTTGATCACCCGTGTGCGTCACCGCGCCGGACTGAGCGATGGCCTCATGCATCTCAAGGATGCTCGGCAGTTGATTGCGGATGGCGCTGGCGCTGAACTTGTCGCTGAATCGGTCCGGCTGGCTGAACGCTGTTTCGCAGCATTGATTGGAGCCGTCTCCGTTGAGGATGTCCTCGGTGCAGTTTTCTCCGAATTCTGCATCGGGAAGTGATGCCGCTCTAGGAGCAAGGCAGGGTCGCGGCTATATGCAGGCCCATGATGAAGACCGACTTTGAAGTGATCGTGATTGGCGGCGGCCATGCCGGATGTGAGGCGGCCTCAGCGGCAGCGCGCGCCGGTGCCCGGACCGCCCTCGTCACCCACAAGATTGCAACGATCGGAGAGATGTCCTGCAATCCGGCAATCGGCGGACTGGGCAAGGGCCATCTCGTTCGCGAGATCGATGCGCTTGACGGATTGATGGGCCGTGTCGCGGACCGCTCCGGGATCCAATTCCGAATGCTCAACAGGTCCAAGGGGCCTGCGGTTTGGGGGCCGCGCGCACAGATCGATCGGGCGCTATATCGCTCAGCCATGCAGGAGGAAATCCTCGGCCATGACGGACTCGATGTTATCGAGGACGGTGTTGAGGATCTCTGGTTGTCGAGGATGGAAGCGTGCGCGGCGTCGTTTGCTTGTCGGGCGCTGTTTATCGCAGCGCCGCGGTCGTTGTGACAACGGGCACGTTTCTCAAAGGCGTCATCTATATCGGCGCTGAACGCGTATCGGCTGGTCGAAAAGGTGAGGAACCAGCCATTGCTCTGTCGGATCGACTCTATGCCATGAACCTGCCCATGGGCCGGTTGAAGACAGGGACACCCGCCCGCCTGGATGGGCGCACGATTGCGTGGGACCGGCTGGACATGCAGCCTGCGGATGATACCCCCCACCCGTTTTCGTATCTCAATGACCGCATCGAAGTGCCGCAGATTTCATGTGGCATCACCTGGACGACGCCTGAGACCCACGCCATCATCGCGGACAATCTCGACCAATCCGCCGTGTACTCAGGCGCCATCGCTGGACAGGGCCCGCGCTATTGCCCGTCCATCGAAGACAAGATCCATCGTTTCGCCGACAAGCCGCGCCATCAGATCTTCCTGGAACCGGAAGGCTTGAACGATCCCACGGTTTATCCAAATGGCATTTCCACGTCGCTCCCTGCAGAGGTTCAGGACGCGTTCGTCAAGACGATCCCGGGTTTGGAGCAGGCCGTCATTCTGCAGCATGGGTATGCCATCGAGTATGACTATGTGGACCCCCGGGCACTCAAACCGAGCCTCGAAGTCCGCGCGGCCCCAGGCCTGTTTTTAGCCGGCCAGATCAATGGGACCACGGGGTATGAGGAAGCGGGCGCGCAGGGTGTGGTCGCCGGACTGAACGCAGCCCGTGCGGCGGCTGGCGTTGAGGCCGCCGGGTTTGACCGCGCTGAAGCTTATATCGGAGTCCTCATCGATGACTTGGTCACACGCGGTGTGACCGAGCCCTACCGTATGTTCACGTCGCGGGCGGAGTACCGTCTGGCGCTCCGGTCTGACAATGCTGACCAGAGACTGACTGAAAAAGGCGTGGCGTTGGGATTGGTCACCGAGGCCCGGCGCGACATGTTTCACGTGAAACATCGGGCGCTTCACGAGGCGCGAGAGATGCTTAAGACACGGACGCTGACACCGAGCCGTGCCGCAGCCGCGGGGTGGTCCGTCAATCAGGATGGGCGCAGCCGGACAGCGTGGGCCTATCTTGCTTATCCCACGATTGCCTTTGATGATCTGGAGACAGTCTGGCCGGACCTGTCGACGCTTGCACCTGCCATCAAGACCCAGCTCGCCATTGAATCGCAGTATGCGGGGTATCTCGATCGCCAGCAGGCGGATGTCGACGCGCTTCGAAGGGACGAGACGGTACGCATCCCGGACGGGTTCGACTATGGGCGCGTTGGCGGGCTCTCCAATGAAGTGCGCCACAAACTCGAAACCGTACGGCCGACGACGCTCGGGCAGGCCGGAAGGATTGAGGGTGTTACGCCGGGGGCGCTGACGGCCCTGCTCGGCCATGTGAAACAGGCTCGGCCCAAGCCCAAGAAAGCGGATGTATCTTGAGCGGCACGGATCGTGATGCCGCGCTGAAGGGCGCGGATGTTTCACGTGAAACACTCGCAAAGCTGGATCAGGTCATCGCGACGCTTGATCGGTGGCGATTGCGATCAAACCTGATCGGGCCGAGAGAATGGGACCAGATCTGGTCTCGCCACGTGATGGACTGCCACCAACTCAGGGCGCATATCGCGTCTTCGGCGCGTATCGTCGACCTCGGGTCCGGGGCCGGATTTCCAGGACTGGTCCTGGCAGCCAGCGCAGAGGCCGGCGGGCATGTCACGATGATTGAGAGTGTCGGAAAGAAGTGTGCCTTCCTCCACGCGGCGATCGAGGCGGCTGAATTGCCGGCGACGGTTATCCAGGGACGGGTCGAAGCGAATGACAGCGTACACGCTGATATTGTCACAGCGCGGGCTTTTGCGCCCATGCCCAGACTCCTTGAGTACGCGTCGCCCTGGCTTCTGAATGGCGCGGCCGGCGTCTTCCAGAAAGGTGCGCGGTGGACTGAGGAATTGACGCAGGCACGTGAAACGTGGGATTTCTCCTGCGAGGCGATTCCGAGTCGATCCGGGGGCGCTGGGGTAATCCTGAAGATATCGGAGGTCCGCCGTGTCGGATAAGTCTACGCGCATTCTGGCCGTTGCGAACCAGAAAGGCGGCGTCGGAAAAACGACGACGTCGATAAATCTAGGCACGGCCCTGGCCGCTGTCGGTCGCCGCGTCCTGATCATCGACTTCGATGCCCAGGGTAATGCGTCCACAGGTCTCGGGATCGATTACAGCCAGCGCCGTCTGACGTCCTATGACGTGGTGGTGGACGGTGAGCCCCTCGATGCCGCCATCCTACCAACGATTGTTCCGCGCCTTGATATCGTGGCGGGTGACGAGAGTCTGTCCGGCGTTGAGACCGAATTGGCCAGCGATCCCAAGCGGTCTTATCGCTTGCGCAATGCGCTGCGGGATTTTGACGAGCGGGTGCGCGCCCAAGGTGGCGAGCCCTATGATTATGTTCTGATCGACTGCCCGCCCTCTTTGTCGTCGCTCACATTCAATGCCATGGCGGCAGCGAACGCGCTGCTTGTTCCGCTCCAGTGTGAGTTCCTCGCATTGGAGGGGCTGAGCCAATTGCTGCGTACCGTTGAGGTCGTGCGTTCGGGCCTCAACCCAAATCTGGAAATCCAGGGTGTGGTCCTGACCATGTATGACGGGCGCAACAATCTGTCTGGTGAAGTCGCGGCGCAGGTGCGGGAGCATGCTGAACTTGCAGACAAGGTTTATGAGACGGTGATCCCGCGCAATGTGCGTTTGTCCGAAGCGCCGTCCCACGGGAAGCCGGCTTTGCTCTATGATTATCGCTGCCCCGGAAGCGAGGCCTATATCAAACTGGCCTCTGAAGTCTTGCAGCGTGAGCGTGCGCTGAAGGTGGCATGACCATGAGTGATCCTGCCAAGAAGCCGTCTCGCCTGGGGCGCGGCCTATCCTCCCTGATTGGTGAGGTTGAAGCTGTTGCGCCGCCGACTGCGGAAGAGGTGCCGACGGGTGCCAGCGAAATCGACATCAGCCTGATCTCCGCAAACCCTGCCCAGCCGCGCCGGGACTTTGACCAGGGGGCGCTGGACGAGCTGTCTGAGTCGCTGAAGGCGCGCGGCGTGCTCCAGGCCATTCTCGTCAGACCGGACCCAAAGCGGGACGGTGCCTACCAGATTGTTGCCGGTGAACGCCGATGGCGGGCCGCCAAGGCGGCTGGGCTGAAGTCCATTCCCGCGGTCGTTCGGAACATGGACGAGCTGGAATTGCTCGAAGTCGGCATCATCGAGAATGTCCAGCGGACGGACCTCAATCCGATCGAAGAGGCCGAAGCCTATGGCGCGCTGATGCGCAGGTTTGGTCGGACGCAAGACACGCTTGCAACCAGTGTCGGCAAATCCCGGGCACACATTGCGAATACGCTGCGGCTCCTCAAATTGCCTGACGATGTGCGTGAGGCGGTGCGTGAGGGGCGGTTATCGGCGGGCCATGCGCGAGCGCTTCTATCCGCTCCAGACCCTGAGGCAATCGCCGGAGATGTCATCTCGAAAGGTCTCAGCGTTCGCGATGTCGAGACCATGGTGAAGAAGCTGAAGGCGGAAGTCGATGGCGACGCGCCGGTCGAAACAAAGGCTGCGCTCACCGAAAAGGATGTCGACACTGCCGCCCTCGAAGCGGACATCAGCCGGACCCTCGGGCTTGATGTGGAGATCCGTCACAAGGGTCATAAGGGCGAGCTGCGTATCAAGTATAAGCAACTCGAGCAGCTCGATGATGTGTGCCGGCGCCTGACCGCGAAGCGCTGATGGCGCGCACCGGCTGGTTCGGTGTTAACCCCCGTTTAACCCGCAACTTGGGCGAATGAACGAATCAAAACGCGCAGGGCAGGGGAGGCCGTCGGCCCCGCCGTCTTCGCGCCGAGCTCTGCATCATAAAGTCGATCGAGAGCGGCGCGCAGCCGCTTCACGCTCCAGGGTTTGAGCCTCGCCGTGAAAGCCGGCCATTCCGATCGCCAGACCGGCGGGCGCAGTTTCATGCCGACATCGCCGCTGGACGATTTCATCAGATCTCGCGCCGAGAGCATACGTGACAGTTCCCGGTCAAATGCGCGAAGGACGGTGATGGCGTTTGCGCCGGATGCTTCAAGCCGGTCGAGCTCGGTCAATGCGGATTGCAGGTGGCCGCTCAAGGTCGCGGTGACGAGCGCGCTCACGGCATGGTCGACCCCGGCGGCTGAGAGGGCCTGGACATCGTCAGCGGTGATCGGTGTCCCACGGCCGAGGCCATAGAGGGCGAACTTTTCAATCTCAGCCCTGGCAAGGGCGCGGTGACCGGGCAGACTTGCGGCGAGGAGGGCGGCTGCGTCCGGCGTGATCGACACACTATCCTTTGCAAGCTCCGCTTCGATGAGGGCCGTCATATCACCGGCACTGTCGGTGTAGGTTTGAAGCGCCATAGCCGAAGCCGCATTTTCGACGCCGGAACGGAGTTTTGATTTTTTCTGGAGGGCGTCTGCAAGGATGACGAGTCGCCCGCCGAAACGATCAGGCGCGTTGTCACCCTCATTAATCGCATCGAGCAGGGTGGGGCCGACCTTGTCGCCCCTTGTGCGGACTTTCACGATTCGCGTGTCGCCGAGTAGCGATCGTGCCTCAAGCGCATCAAACAGGGAGGCCTTGTCCTTGCGGATCTCGTCTTCGTCCAGAGATTGGATATCGGCTTCAGTGCCCTTGGTCCATGCGCGGATCAGCGCGTTTGAGAGATCAGATACGACGCCGTCATCGTCGCCGAAAATGAGGGCCGCCCAGATACCGGGCTTCGGCTTGCGAGCAAAGGACGCAGCGTCCTTGCCGGCGGCCTTCATTGGCCCTCAATTGCGGTCAGCTTGATCCGCAAGTCATCGACCATCAGGCGCGCAAGGTCCAGCATCGCGCGTTCATAGGCGGCTTGTTGGGCGGAGATGTCTCCGTATGGGTTATCCGGGACGTTGAAGTTTGCGGTTGAGTCTATCGTGCCCGAGACGGCGTTGTCAGACAGAGCCAAAACATATTGTGCGCTGGCACGAACGCTTGATCGTGACGCTGCGCCATCGGGGCTGAAGGCAAGCTGGGAGAGGGATTCGTCGAGTGTCACCGTGAGCACGGCGGACTCGTCCACGCCCGGTAAACCGGCCTTCAGGTCGCGAAGCAATTCCCGGCGCAGTATGTGTCCCGACCGGCCCGGAATGGTCTCGACCGCGATCGGGCCGGTCGAGCTGGATATATCAGAATAGACAGGCGTGAACCCGCATCCGGCGAGGAGGAGGGCAGTGAAGGCGGCGGCGAGCGTCTTAACCATTAGATAACGATATTCACGATGCGGCCCGGCACGACAATCACTTTCTTCGGCGCAGCTCCATCCATGAAGCCGACCACGGTTTCATCGGCAAGGGCGAGCGCCTCGACGTCTGCCTTGTCCATTGACTTGGGAACGGTGATTTCGCTGCGGCGCTTTCCATTGACCTGAATAGGCAGCGTGACCGAGTCGTCCTGCAGGAGGGTTGGGTCTGCTTCGGGCCAGGGGGCCGCCGAGACGAACCCAGCTTCGCCAAGCTGTGCCCAGCAACTTTCGGCCAAGTGCGGCATGAAGGGCGTCAGGCACCGGGCAAGCATGGACAGCGCCTCATGCGCCGCGCCCGGGATCGCGCTGAGTTCAGCGTCCATTTTCTTCAGGCCGTTCACCCACTCGTAGAGCGCGGCAACGCCTGCGTTGAACCGGAAGTCCTCAATCGACTTTTCGATGGCCGCCGCAGACTTGTGGCTCAGCTTTCGAATGCTGATGGCGGCGTCGCTGGTCTCAGGCTCGGTGATGGATGGCGGCGCGCCATAAAGCGACCAGACGCGCTGCTGGAATCGGGCTGCGCCTTCGACGCCGGCTTGTGTCCATTCCACGTCGCGTTCGGGCGGGCTGTCGGACAGCATGAACAGGCGCGCCGTGTCCGCGCCGTAGGTTGCAACGATCGAGTCCGGGTCGACGGTATTCTTCTTTGACTTGGACATCTTCTCGACGCCGCCGACAGTGATCGGCGCACCGGACGCAATCTCGATCCAGCTGTCGCCAGCGTGTTCGACATCTGTCGGCTGGAGCCAGCGACCGTCTTCGGCGCGGTAGGTCTCGTGGGTGACCATGCCTTGTGTAAACAGCCCTGCAAAAGGCTCGCCGCTTGGCAGGTCAAGTTCGCCAATGTCACGCATCGCCCGCGTGAAGAACCGGGCATAGAGAAGGTGAAGAACCGCGTGTTCGACGCCGCCGACATATTGGTCGACAGGAAGCCAGTAGGCGCGTTCTTCCAGATCTTCAGCGCCCGCGAACCGGGCGAAATACCACGAGGAGTCCGCGAACGTATCCAGCGTGTCCGTTTCGCGGACGGCGTCCTTGCCGCAGACGGGGCAGGGGACATGCTTCCAACTTGGATGCCGGTCCAGCGGATTGCCCGGCGCGTCGAAGGTGACGTCTTCAGGCAAGCGGACCGGTAACTGGTCGCCGGGCACAGGAACGGCGCCGCACGTCTCGCAATGGACAATAGGGATCGGACATCCCCAGTATCGCTGGCGCGACACGCCCCAGTCGCGCAGGCGGAAGTTCACTGTCCGCTCGCCAAGCCCCATGGACTCGATCTTGTTGATGGCGGCCGCGATTCCGTCCTCGGTCGATAGGCCATCGAGGAAGCCGGAATTGTAGAGAGTGCCGGGGCCGACATAAGCCTCGCCCTCAATGATGAAGGTGTCGGCATCGGCGTCAGCGGGAAGGACGACGGGTTTGACCGGCAGGTCATATTTGCGGGCAAAGTCCAGGTCCCGCTGGTCGCCGGCCGGGCAGGCGAAGATTGCGCCCGTGCCATAGCCCATGAGTACGAAGTTTGCGGTCCAGACCGGGAGCGTCTCACCCTCGATAAACGGATGGGCGACCCGCAATCCCGTGTCGATCCCCACTTTGTCCGCTTTCTCGATGGCTTCTTCGGACGTGCCAACCTTGGCGCAATCGGCGCGGAACGCCGACAGAGCCTCAGACTCTTCCGCGAGCGCTATGGTCAGCGGATGATCTGGCGAGAGCGCAATGAAGCTAGCGCCGAAGAGCGTGTCTGGCCGGGTCGTGAAAATCTCAATGCCGTCTTCAAACCCCTCAGGGGTATCACCGGCAAATGGAAACCGCATTTGCAGGCCTTCCGAGCGGCCAATCCAGTTGGCCTGCATCGTGCGCACTTTTTCTGGCCAGCGGTCGAGCGTCTTGACCGCGTCAAGCAGGTCTTGCGCGTAGGCCGTGATCTTGAAGAACCATTGGGTCAGCTCGCGCTGTTCAACCGGAGCGCCGGACCGCCACCCTTTGCCATCGACGACCTGCTCGTTGGCCAGGACGGTGTTCTCGACGGGATCCCAATTCACCTTGCTGGCTTTGCGGTAGACGAGGTCCTTTTCCAGCATCTTAAGGAAGAGGGCCTGTTGCGCGCCGTAATACTCGGGGTCGCAGGTTGCGAATTCCCGGCTCCAATCGAGGCTTAAACCAAGCTGCTGGAACTGGGCGCGCATGGCGTCAATATTCTTGTAGGTCCACTCGCCGGGATGGACGCCGCGCTCCATCGCTGCGTTTTCAGCCGGCAGGCCAAACGCATCCCACCCCATGGGGTGGAGCACATTGTATCCCTTTGCCCGCCGATACCGGGCAACAACATCGCCCATGGCATAATTACGGACGTGTCCCATGTGCAGGCGCCCAGAGGGGTAGGGAAACATCTCAAGGACGTATGCTTTGGGGCGGTCGCCCGCCTCAGCGGGGGACAGCGCACGGAACAGGTCCACCTCGGCCCATGCGGCACGCCATTTTGGCTCCGCTTCGGACGGATCATAGCGAGCTGTCACGCGCGCCTCCATGGGGTTGATATGTCAGGTCCTAGCTGATTTCGGCGACCTTGAGGGCACGGGCGCGCTCAAGGATGCGGTTTTCCAGCTGGACGCCGGTGTCTGGTGTTGCTTCAGCGTCCACCCATGTATCGCCGTCTTTCTCCTGGCGGAAAACGGCAACCTTGACGCCATCGGCGCGAAGGCGGGTGTCGAGGATGTAAACCGTAGCCTTGATTCGCTCATCCGGAGCGTCCGAAAAGCTATGCCAGTCATAAATGATCAGGCCGCCGATCGGATCGGCAGAGGTGATCGGCAGCGATTCGAGCGTGTCCAGCGACGCGCGCCAGAGATATGGGTTCACCCCGCCAGAAACCTCTTCCACGACCCGGCGTTCCACATTATCGCGGGAGCCGCAGCCGGTGAGTGTTGCGGCGGCCAGGACCGGAGCGACGATGGAGGCGAGCACGAGTTTGCGAGCGATCATGGGGTGCGTTCCTGGTGGAGATTTAGACTAGACGCGCGTGTATAGCATGGCGTGTGGCGCGGGCCAGAGGTCAATCGCGGTCAGGGAGACGGTCTATGAAGCGATGGATTGGTGCAGTGGGCGTTATGGCGGCGGCGAATGGCTCGGCGGCCGGGCAGTCGGCTGAACCCTGGTCCGGCTGGGAGACAGAGACGGACGGCGATGTGGTGCTGACGCTTGCGCCGGGCTGGGGGGATGAGACCGGCGGCCCGGAGCCTGAAACCATGCTCTACGAGATCGGGGCAGGGTTCCGCGCGGAACGGGTCCTCGACAATGGCGCTGAGATAGGGGCGCGCCTTGTTGTCCGGGCGCAGCGGGACCATCCGGATCGAGCGGCCGGCACCGGCGCGATCGCAAGCGATCTGGCGACAGCGCCAGGGGCCTTTACTGGCGTCACGACCGGCGCAGACGGAAGCGAAGCGGGGCCGCGTGCTCGCTTGGAAGCGGCCTATATCTACATTGATGGCGGTTATGGCGAGGTCACCTTGGGCCGCGATGTCGGCGTCGCGTCGCGGTTTCAGGAGGGGCCCCAGAGCGTTTTCAGTCATGCGCGTGTGGCGGATGCGTTGCTCGACCCATCCGGCCTGACCCTTGCTCGTGCCCGTCTCGACACGACGGGGTCTTCGGCGAAGGTGAGCTATGCAACGCCGCGTCTTCTCGGTTTGCGGGCCGGCGCATCCTACACGCCGTCGACGGAAGCGGACGGTCTGGATCGGAGCGCCGCGCGCGCGATCGGCACCGATCTTGAAGATACGGTGGAGTTGGCTGCGAACCTGTCGCGGCCACTGGGCCGGGGCGGACCGCGGCTTCGCGCTGCGGCGGCTTACACGACAAGCGATGTGGCAAACGGATCGGCAGTCTATGCAGGCTCGGCGGAGGCCTGGTCGCTTGGCTTGCACGTTGAGGGTGAACGGCTTGGGTTTGGCGTTTCCCATGTATCCGCTGATGATGCGCGCGTGTTTTCAGCTCGCGCGGGCGCTTCGGATGATCGCGTTCGGGTGTGGACCGCTGGGTTTGATGGGTCAGCTTGGACGCTTGATTGGTCTGTCATGGGCTCGACGACGGAGACTGAGGCGGGATTGGATGCCAAGGCCTGGAGCGTTGGCGTGGGCCGGTCTTTC